>JBGPAN010000345.1:0-4904 GCA_041480785.1 Bacteroidota bacterium
GACAATCCTAGAGACGTGGTCGAAAAGTCGTGCCACCAAGACACTGTCGTCCCGAAATGTTCCGCTCTTCGAATCCCGCTTGTGAGCGGAATCCAAAAAGCGGGACTCTTGTTCGGGACCTCGTTTTTCAGACCCCGAGCAGAAACGTCTCGGGGTGACATGATTGATTTCGTGCCTTCGAGCCCTTGTAACAAAAAACTGAGATTTCTTCTGGGCTTCTAGAGCGGTCCCCACTTTATCATGACCGCAATAGCGATGAAGATCATACCAACGCCGTAGAGGATGACCTGCAAGGGGATGACCCACTTCAGCCATTTCTCGTACGGTATCTTCGCAATCGCCAGCACACCCATCGTGACTCCGGATGTTGGAAGAATAAGACTGTTGAACCCATCGCCATATTGAAAAACCAAAACAGCAGTCTGCCTCGTGATCCCCAGAAGATCGGCCAAGGGAGTCATGATCGGCATGCTGAGTGCCGCCTGCCCGCTGCCGGAGGGGACGAGAAAATGAAGAGTGAACTGCACGACCAGCATCGCATAGGCGGAAATAATGGGGTGCGCCTGGCGCACAATTCCAGTCATTGCATCGAGTATTGTGTCGATGATTTTGCCCTCAGTTGCGATGACCAGTATTCCCCTCGAGCACGCAACAACCAGAGCGGCGGTCAACATGTCCTTGGCTCCGGAGACAAACGAATCGGAGAACTCCTTCATCGACAACCGGCCGACGATCCCCGCCAGAATGCCCATACCGAGGAAGAGCGCGCCGATCTCGGTGATGTACCAATCGAACTTCAGCGCACCGACGACGAGCGAAACAAGTGTGGCTGCCAGCACCAGGAGAACGACTTTTTGACGCGTCGAGAGAGCGCCCAAAAGCGTCGGATCCTTTTTTTCCACTCTCTCACTGTCGAGCGCTAACATCGGACTGAGCCCGGGGTTCTTCTTGATCTTTGCCGCGTAGCGGGAGACGAAGACAATGGCGAGAGCGGTGAAAACAACCCACATCACGAGTCGGAATTCTATCCCCGAAAACAGCGGCAGGTCCGCGATTCCCTGCGCCACTCCGACGGTGAACGGATTCAGAAATGCTGCCGCGAACCCTGTCCCGGCTCCGACGAACGGAATGGCGACTCCCACAATCGAGTCGTAGCCCAGAGCACGCGCGAACGGTACAAAAATGAGAATGAAGGCGAGCACCTCCTCACTCATGCCGAATGTCGCCCCGGCAAGGGAGAAGAGAGACATGAGGATGGGGATCATCACCCTCTGCAACACCGTGCTCTTCTCAACGGCACCTGCAAGGACTTCTATGCCACTGTTCACCGCTCCCGTTGCATTGACCACGCCGAACGCCGCGCCGGCAATGAACACCAGCACGATGACGTAGGCGGCTTGGGAAAAACCTTTGACAGGAGCCTCAAGGATCTTGCCAATCCCCTGAGGCTGAGACGCCACTTGAGTGTACGTCCCGGGTACAACGACCGTACGTCCTTCCTTCTCCGTCCGTTTGAACTCGCCGGCGGGAACGATCCAGGTGAGCAGACCGAAAAGAACGATGATCGAGAAGATAAGTACGAGCGTTGGGGGAATCTTCATCCAATCGTTCCTTAGTTCGAGAGCCGAACGACTTTTTTGGATTTGAGGTCGTAGATGGAGCCGGCACGCAAGACGCTCATTCGGACATCAGAGGCACGGAGTCCGTACCCGGTTACGTCACGCTTGACCTCGGCGTTCGTGGCGTCATAGACGAGAACAGCAGATTTTCCGAGAACCTCAAATGTATGGTCGGGTTTGACCCAGATTGCCGTGGCCTCATCAATTCCCACTCCGACCTTCGTCGGGTGTTCGAGGATCACGCTGATGAGCCTGCTACTCCTCGATCGTCTCAGGAAATGCTGATCAACGATCGCGTCGTCGATGAAGCCAAACCCGTCGATGGTGACGATATTGTCCGCTTCAATCTTGTTCCATGAAGAATCCCTCGTCGGCCGTCGTTGATCACCCGTCAGCATAATCGCACTCATCACAGCGGCTCCTGCGCTGGTACCACCGAGGACGGCTCCGTTTTCGTACAACTCATGCAGCCGTTTTTCCGTCCGCGTCCCTTTCAAGACGCCTGTCAATCGCGCCTGATCACCGCCTCCGAAATAGACTCCCGTGACTCCATCGAGAAGAGCGAGAACCGAGTCGCTGTTCGCCTGCTGCTTGTTGATATTGAGATGCAGCACAGTGCCTGCCCCGTATTTTTTCATGTCTGCTATACGCTCGCCCGCGTAGCTGTCTCCATATTCGCTCGCCATCGGGAAGAAGACGATCTTCGCTTTCTCTCCGCCTGCCAGCTGAATGAACGGATTCATCACCTCCGGCCCTCTGTCACCACCACCGATGATGATGAGGTTACCCTTCGGATTGTTCTGGGCAATGAGTGGCACCAGAGCCATCACGGCCAGAAGAAATCCAATAATAATGAGAACACTATGTTGCGATCTTGACAAGTGCATGTGCTATCTCCGAGGATTTGAAAAGGTCTTCGAGAAGGAAGAATTCTTCGACCGAATGCGGTTTCTGCGCGCCGATGCCGATATTGACGGCCGGTATTCCCTTGGCGTTGTACTTGTTTGCATCGCTGCCGCCCATGTAGCGAATTGGCTGCGGCGTCAAACCAGCGCGGCGAATCGCATCTTCCAACTCAACCACTGCTGGCGCGTCCGGCTTGTGGACGTACGGCTCGAAATCAGAATATGCGCTGAAGACCAGCCGTCCGGAGCCGTTGACCGATGTGTGGAAGGTCTCCTCGATCCTGCGGAGCTCTTCACGAATCCTGTCAGGAGAGAATGAGCGCACCTCACCTTCTATGGTCACACGTTCCGGGACAATATTGGTCGCGTCGCCACCGTAGATCTTTCCGATGTTCGCCGTCGTCTCGGAATCGAGGCGACCGAGCCGGATCTTGCTGATTGCCGAAGCCGCGAGTGCGATGGCACTGACACCTTCCTCGGGAGCTACGCCCGCATGGGCAGCCTTGCCGACAAACTGGGCTGTGAAATCGTAGAGCCCGACAGACTCGCGAATAAAAATCCCCGGCCGCTTCGAGCAATCGAATACAAACGCGGCAGTAACCCCGAGCTTCGAAAGATCCAGCGCAGCTGCCCCATACAATCCCGTTTCTTCACCGACCGTAAGGGCCACGAAGAAGTTTTTCTTGGGGTCGGGTATCTCGTTGGAATGGATCAGAAGGTCGACGAGAATAGAAAGACCCATGCGATTGTCTGCGCCCAGAATAGTCGACCCGTCGGAACAGACGCGGTCTTCTTTGACAATCACCTTCAGCGAACCCGTCGGTTGCACGGTATCGAGATGCGCCTCGAGCATGATTGCCGAAGCATCAGCCCGGAACCCTGGCGGAAAGCAAAGAAGGTTTCCTGTGTTTCCTTTGACAACGGGAGCAGATTGGTCTTCGATGACGTCGATGCCTGCCGCGCGCAAAATGGTCATTACCTCATCCGCTATCGCGCGCTCCACATGGGAGACACCATCGATCGGTGCAAGGCGTAGAAAAAGCGACAGGAGTTCTTGTTGCCGGGAGGTCATGGGTAGCACTGAACGGTTTGTTTCAGGAGAGCGGTGCGTCGAAACACTTATTACGTGAAGTTACACCTTTTCCTGTTACTGTCAAGCGCGTTTCAATAAGACGATTGATCTTTGAAGGCTCATGTCGCAATCAAACGTGGGTTTCTCAATTGTGGCAAAGTGCAACTGGGTTGCACGTCGAGAGCACAGCCTTTTGTTCTGCCGGTGGTTCCGGAATCGAAGTCGGTCTGGATTAGCATTGCGACGGAGGGGGGCTAGAAAGTCGCGGAATATCCTCAAGACCCACCCCTCGTCTATAGAAAAGAATGTCAAGAGAAAAAAGTGCTCCGTTGCGAAGGGAACACCCGATCGTTTGGTGACATTCGGTCTCACTTTCCGACGTTAGACGCAGCCCGATAAAGTTGTTCCTTAGTGGTCCGAGGTCTTTCTTTGCGCAGTCGCGTTTTCTATGCGTCTATCTGAGCTCTCAAGGGCTATGGCAAATTCGAGTATAAACGGGAGGGGCTAACCGACTCCATGGCATATCTCTGCCTGAAGCAGAGTTGCATCGAAGGGTTTGGGCTCTCTCTCCCACTGTCGAGACTCATCGCACGGCAAGGATTGTGTCTGTCCTGAGCGTCCTGAGATCAGAGCGTGAGATCTCTATGGATGAGTCTCTCTTAGGCGACGTTGCGCTTGGTTTCCTGGGACCTCCAGCGATACGGTTCATACGGTGTACCGGTTTTCAAGATGCCATAGGTAATTCTGGCGATATAGCGTGCAACAGCATGGCGCGCATTGTGCTCGGCAACACCACTGGCTATGAGATGGTCGTAGTATTCGCGAATCGGATTCTTGCCACCGATGGCTGACAACGCAGCCATTTTGTAGACACCCTTCAGTGTATGATTGTATGGCGCTTTACGGCGTCCATAGCTACGGCCCCCGCTGAGCTTCTCGTGCTTGACCAAGCCGCAGTAGCTCAGGTAGTGATGAGATTTCCTGAACCGGTGTGCGTCGACGACAACGGCGAGGATCTTCACCGCAGAGATGACACCGATGCCCGCAACAGGCAGAAGCAGCTTCAGAGATCGGTTACGTCGACACCAGGCTTCGAACTTGGCTTCATACTGTTCTTTGCTTTGCTTGTACAGTTCAATACTCTTGTCGATAGATTGGAGAATGAATGCCGCATGCTTGCTCTGATCACCATGACCTCGCTCAAGAGCTTTTTTCTGGTTGAGTGCACGTACGCCGGCCTGAACCAGATCCTCGTAGGCGCTGGCCAACAACCGTAGTTCAAAAAGATCATTCATCGCGTGGAAAACC
>JBGPAN010000346.1:0-4898 GCA_041480785.1 Bacteroidota bacterium
GCAGGAATGCAAAAAGAAGAATATTCATACAGTGGTTGATACGGCCGGATTGACATCTCCCCAAATCCTCGAGCGGGTCAGCGAGTTTGTCGATCTCTTCCTCTTCGACCTCAAAACCCTGGACGACGCGAAACATATTGAGTTCACAGGCGTTTCGAATGGTCAGATTCTCGAAAATCTGAAGCATCTTGCGGATCTCGGGAAGGAAGTCATTGTCCGAATCCCCGTAATTCCGGGTGTGAATGACGATCCAACAGAGATACGAGCGTCGGGATCTTTTGTTTCTTCTCTCGGCAATGTTCGCGAAATCCACCTGCTGCCCTATCACACGACAGGACTCGAAAAGTATCGCCGGCTCGGAATGGAATATGAAATGCACGAAACCCTTCCACCGTCCGCTGACGACCTGAGCGCGATCGTGAAAGAACTTCGCAACTACGTTTCATCGGTGTGTATCGGAGGTTGATGTATGACCGAACGGGTCAAAAAGCTTCGTGAGCAAAGCGTCACGGCCATTCCCCATCTTTCATCTGAAAGGGCATTGCTGATTACCGAGTATTATCAGGAGGGCGCGTTTCTTTCTCCTCCGGTTCGCCGTGCGATGGCATTCAAACGAATCATGGAGAAGAAGGAAATCTGTGTCAATGATGGGGAGTTGATTGTCGGTGAACGAGGCCCTGCACCCAAGGCGACGTACACTTTCCCTGAACTCTGCTGTCACACGCAGGAGGACCTCACCATTCTCGACAGCCGCGAAAAGGTGTGGTTCAGAGTAAGTGAAGAGACAAAGAGGCAGTTCGAAGAGAAACTCATCCCGTTCTGGAAGGGAAGAACGATACGCGAGAAGATCTTCGAGGAAATGACTGAGGAGTGGAAAGAAGCCTACGCCGCGGGCATCTTCACAGAGTTCATGGAGCAGCGGGCCCCGGGTCACACGGTGCTTGATGACAAGATCTACCGAAAAGGAATGCTCGACTTCAAAAAAGAAGTCGACGAAGCCCTTGGTTCGCTCGATTTCCTCGATGATCCCGAAGCACACAACAAAAGTGAAGAGCTGAAGGCAATGAGAATCGCCATCGATGCGATTCTGATCCTTGCCTCACGCTATGCCGATAAGGCAAAGGTGCTTGCTGATCTCGAAAAAGACCCTATTCACAAATCAGAGCTCTTGATGGTTGAATCTGTTTGCCGCCGAGTTCCTGCGAATGCTCCGGCAAACTTCTGGGAAGCTCTTCAGTATTACTGGTTTGTTCACGTCGGAGTCATCACTGAGTTGAACCCGTGGGACGCGTTCAATCCTGGCCGTCTCGATCAACACCTCTATCCGTTCTATCAAAGAGGACTCGAAGATGGCTCACTTGACCGCGCAAAAGCAGAAGAACTGTTGCAGTGTTTCTGGGTGAAGTTCAACAATCAGCCCGCCCCGCCGAAAGTCGGAGTCACTGCTGCCGAAAGCGGCACGTATACTGATTTCGCCAACATCAACACCGGTGGACTGAGACCAGACGGTACCGACGGCGTCAACGAACTGACGCACCTGATCCTCGACGTCATCAATGAGATGAAGCTTGTCCAGCCGAGCTCGAACATCCAACTCAGCAAAAAGAACCCCGATGAGTTCCTGAGACACGCCTGCAGGGTTGTGCGTGAGGGGAGGGGGCAACCCTCGATTTTCAATGCGGACACAATCGTGGAAGAACTTCTCCGCCAGGGGAAGTCTGTCGAAGATGCGCGCAACGGCGGAGCAAGCGGATGCGTCGAAACGGGAGCGTTCGGTAAAGAAAGCTATATTCTCACCGGGTATTTCAATCTTCCCAAGGTTCTTGAAATTACGCTGCACAACGGCCTCGACCCCCGGACCGGGAAATCGATAGGAACGAGGAGCGGCGAGCCTTTGGCGTTCAAGTCATTTGAGGATTTGCAGAATGCATTTCGCCAACAATTGAAGTATTTTATAGAGATCAAGCTGCGCGGCAACAACGTCATCGAACGGCTCTACGCCGAGAATTTGCCGGTACCGTTTCTTTCGATCCTGATTGACGATTGCATCAAGAAAGGGAAAGACTACAACAACGGGGGTGCCCGGTACAACACCAACTACATCCAAGGGGTGGGCATCGGAACTATCACTGATAGCCTGACCGCGATTCGTCATCATGTGTTCACGAACAAAACGATGACTATGCCGGACCTTCTCAAAATGTTGTCGGTGAATTTTGAGTGTTTGGAAAAAACCCGGTTGCTGCTTGTCAACAAGACTCCGAAGTATGGCAACGACGACGACGAAGCCGATGATATCATGCGCTGGGTGTTCGACGAATTCTATTCGGTCGTGAACGGCCGAAAGAATACAAAAGGGGGCGTGTATCGGATCAACATGCTTCCCACAACCTGTCACGTCTACTTCGGTTCAGTTACGGGGGCGACGGCAGATGGCAGGACGGCCGGGGCGCCGCTTTCGGAGGGCATTTCACCCGTGCAGGGGGCTGATAGAAAAGGACCGACAGCGGTGCTGAAGTCCGCAGGGAAAATGGATCATGTCCGCACAGGCGGAACTCTGTTGAATCAGAAGTTCACACCGCATCTGGTTGAAAGCGAAAAGGGGATAGAGAATCTGTCTCATTTGGTTCGGTCCTATTTCACGCTGGGTGGTCATCACATTCAGTTCAATGTCGTGAATGCCGAAACTCTCCGTGCGGCCCAGGATCGTCCGGAACAACATCGCGATCTCATCGTACGAGTTGCGGGGTACAGTGACTACTTCTGCGACCTGAGCAGGGCTCTACAGGACGAGATCATTTCACGAACAGAACATCAGGGATTCTAGCGACACCAGAGATGCGTCTACAACAGAAGTTGGAGGACCAGTGAAAGAAGTCATTCTACTGATCGAAGATGAAGCAGACATCTGCCGTGTGTTTTCAGAGGCGATGTCCGAGCAGGACGTCAGCGTTGTAGCGGCTCAGACCGGAGAACTCGGCGTAGAGCTTTATCGTACACACAAAGACCAGGTCAATCTGGTAGTTCTCGATCTCTCATTGCCGGGCATCAGCGGAGAGGATACATTCAGAATCCTGAGGAGAATCAATCCGAATGTCAAGGTTGTCGTCTCTTCCGGGTACGGGGATGAGTACATAAAGAAACTGTTCAAAGGAGTCGCTTTGGTGGGTATCCTTCAGAAGCCGTATACGTGGGGTGCCCTCGTCGAAAACATGATAAGGTTCCTGGGGATGATTCGATCCAAGCCTCAATAGTAGCCCAGCGTCTTGTCAAGAACCAAGACTCATCAAATCGTTGATCACGCCGAATGCCGTATCCGAGAGAGTTGGATCGGTCTCTGTAATCACAAACGGCGCGAGCAAATCTGTTTCAATCATGAGAATCGACCCGCTTTCCCGAATTGGGGCAAAAGGATGCCCTGTTTCGATTTCCTCGAGCGCAACTCTCGCCTTTACCGTTCCTTCTTCTCTCCAAGCCTTGCATATGAGTTTCAGATGTTTGCCCGCGTTGACGGCTCTCTGAGCGTCCGCGACTGAAACGTGAGTGATCCCCTGGCGATCCACGTCGTAGGGTGTCAGAGACGCTCCCATCAAAGCGTTCGCGAGAACGGTGATCTTGGCGGAAGCGTCCCATCCTTCGAGATCATGCCGCGGGTCTGCTTCGGCGAATCCTTCCTTCTGTGCGGTTTTCACGGCCTCAACAAGTGATTCACCCCGCTCCATTCGTGACAGCACAAAGTTGGTCGTTGAGTTGAGTACTCCAGAGACTCCGAGAATCGAAGCGGCTTTCAATCCAGACTTCGCGAGATTGAAAACCGGCGTCCCGTCCATCACTGTTGATTCCATCAAAAAACTCACCCCTTTTTGGCGCGCCAGTGAAATGAGTTCATGATATGCGAAGGCAGCGGGTGCTTTGTTGGCGGTGACCACGTGCTTTCCGCGGTTCAACGCTTCCCTGACATGGGACAATGCCGGCTCCCCTTTTGCCGTGATGGAAAGGGTGGAGAGTTCGACGAGCACATCGTAGTCAAGCTGACGTATGGCGTCAAGCCCCTTGATGTTGGTGAGCTCGAAATTCGTCCAGGAGAATCGCCCTTCGTCGCGAATCTCGTGCAAGGCTTTGAGGACGTCAACGCCGTTGTTGTTGACGAGTGAGCCGTGAGTTCTCGTTACAATGCCAACAATGCAGAGGTCAAGACTCTGGACGTTCGGATGTTTCTCTCTTTCGAGGAAGAGGATTTCCGCCACTTTCTGACCAACGTTCCCAAAGCCAACGAAGAGGGCTCGTAAGGGTTTTGCTTCATCTTTCATGCTCATCGTTCCTCTGCGATGCGTTTGACCTCTTCAAGAAGATACGACACCTCTTCCATTGTGTTATACATCGAGATGCCGACCCGCGTTACTCCTCCGCGCTCCAGCAATCCCAGCACCTCAATCGCACGGAGAGCATAGAAATGACCGTCCCATGTGCAAAAGCCCCGCTCGCCGAGGCGGGTGCAGACTTCTTCGGCAGTATTTGATCTTATCGTAAATGATATCGTTGGTGCCCTTAACGCGGAACTGAATGGTTGACCATATACCGTCATCCCGTCGACAGAAACCAATCCGTCATAGAACGCGCTGGCGAGTCTGCGTTCGTGTTGTCCGATCAGCTTCATCGCTGAAACAATCTTTGATCGCAGGTCAGAGCCGCTGGCAAGAGCGGCAATGTACTCGATGGCCGCCTTGATGCCAACGATCGCAGCGTGGTTCAGTGTCCCGGTCTCGATCTTGTATGGGGCAATCTGGCCTTGAGTTCGCAACCGGTCGGGTTCGAGCTGATCGAGCAGGCCTTCACGGCAATAGAGTATCCCAACGTGAGGGCCATAGAACTTGTATGCGGAACAGAGGAGGAAATCA
>JBGPAN010000347.1:0-4898 GCA_041480785.1 Bacteroidota bacterium
CGACATCCACTCTTCATTCGATCCTGCTTCGGGTGTAACAGTGAACTTGTGGACATCGTACTGTGCATCGTACATCGTTCCCCAGTTCTTCACTTCCGAATTGAATACGACCGTCCATTTGTCCTTGCCCGGGAAAGTGACAAACCGGTAGGTTCCCGCCGGGAGCTTCTTTCCTTCGATAGTCACTTCATCACTGAAGGTGAACAGCGTTGGTTCATTCGCACCTGCGCGCCAAACGGTATCATACGGCAGCAATCCGCCCCAGATCGTACGCCCCTTGACGCCCGGACGATGATAATAGATGGTCACTTCGCTCAGGCCGACAACCTGCGTGATTTTTGCGCCCTGACTGATGCGCGGAACGCGCAGCAATGGGAGCTGCGGAGACTGGGGCGTTTGAGCGAAAGCATCTTGTCCCGCTACAAGAACCGCCAGCAGCAGTATCAAAACCAAACCGAACATTCGTTTCATGTGAGCTCTCCTTTATTAGTGAACGATGAGGTGTGGCGCGAACTAACTCTTTGGCAGACCTTTCTTGGCGACAGTCGTCATGACATCGGCAAACCGGTCGAGCTCTTTGAGCGTGGTATAGACGCTCGGGGTGATGCGCAGACCTCTGAATTCGTCGTGAATAATGGAAACGGTGAAGATCTTGTGCTTGTCGAAGAGATACGTTCCAAGCGCTCCTGTGTCGACACCAACGATCTCGACGTTGGCGATGCCGCACGACTGATTTGGTTCCCAGGACGTGTGGAACCGCACGTTCGGTAGGTCTTTCAGCTTATTCATCCAGTAGCGTGAAAGATAACGCAGGCGAGCCTCTTTGCGTTTGCCTCCAATGCCGTTGTGGTACAGAATCGCTTCTCCGATCGCCAGCCGGGGAGCCGCAGGATGAGTCCCGATCTCTTCGAACTTGCGGATGTCACTCTTCTGGCTCTTGTCAGCCGCCATCAGAGGCCAGATTTTCTCGATCTTGTCCTTCTTGACGTACAGCAAGCCCGTACCCTTTGGAGCAAACAACCATTTGTGAAGGCTGGTTCCATAGTAGTCGCATCCGAGGTCCGGCTGTTTGAAATCAAAGTGGGCAAATGCGTGAGCGCCATCAACGATGACCTCGATTCCCTTGGATCTTGCCAGCGTTGTGATTGCTTTGACGGGCATGATCTGACCGGTGATGTTGATGACGTGTGAGACCAGGATCACTTTTGTCTTCGGAGTGATCGCCTTCTCGAACTCCACCGTGATGTCATCGAGATGCTGAGGTGCGATCGGGACTTTGATCATCTTTAGGACCAGTCCCTCTCGTTGCTCTCTCTGGCGAAGCGTGGTCAGCATACGCGG
This sequence comes from Bacteroidota bacterium, assembly GCA_041480785.1. Taxonomy (GTDB): domain Bacteria; phylum Bacteroidota; class Ignavibacteria; order UBA10030; family UBA10030; genus UBA9647. The sequence goes on from JBGPAN010000347.1 coordinate 1,342, forward strand.
GTAGTCCTGCGTCGTCGTGAGAATCTCGTCGCCGGTTTTTAGATCCATTCCCATCAGAATGATCTCCAGCGACTCTGATGCGTTACGCGTAATTGCAATCTCCTCGCGGTCACAACCGAAAACATCTGCCAGTCCCGTGCGAACTGTCTCGACCTGAGGCTCGAGAATCTGCCACATGGTGTACGCCGTGACGTCCTCCTGCTGCCAGGTATACCGGCAGAGAGCTTCTGTCACGAGTCGGGGCGAAGGCGAGACGCCTCCGTTATTCAGATTTGTGATTCCACGGGTGATGGAGAATGAACTCTGGATTTCGAACCAGAAATCTTCGTTCATCGCAGCGTCCTGAGGCGAAAGGTTTTCAACCCTCTTTGTCGCGGCGTGGAGATCGTCCAGCAACCCTGCGACGGTCGCCGATGTGAGAGTTGCGAGCCCCATTCCCTTTCCAACCATGGAGAGGAATCGTCGCCGGTTCATTTCGCTGATGATATCGGGATCTGATGAGGTCATGTCGGATCTCCTCTACGAATGTGGAAGCACGGATCTGATGTGAAGAAACAAATTCAATGTTCGATTGTACGTTTTCACAATTTACGGTTGAGGTCGGACTGTTCCTGACGTTTGCAGGAATTCGATGAGAGTGAATTTTGTCGTTCGGGAGAAATAGAGGAATAACGTCAGCGCAAACAGTGAAGAATTCTGCAACACTTTTATCCATCCGATGCGTCCTGCGGCTGGATTCTGCGTGAAGCACCCACAGGAAATGTCGAGACCTCGCAGGAGCGCACTCATAACGGCAAGCGTGAAAATGAAAATCATCGTGGAGAGAAGGAGCGAGCTGCCGGAGAGAAATACACCGAACAACACGGCGAAACCGCACAGGAGTTCGACCCAAGGCAGAACGGTTGCGATGATCGCCGGCATCCAGGAAGGAAGAAGACCGTAATCAGCCACCGACCGGGCAAATGCCGAAGGGTCCACGATCTTCTCGAGGCTGCTGAAGACGAACAGCAACCCGATGAAAAGCCTGGTCATGAGGACGAGGTGTGGATTTGAAAGGAGGTTCTTCACGGCGATTTGTCAATGGGAAGATTCGATGCTGTCCACTCGCGCCATCCTCCAAAGAACATCTTCACGTTGGTGTAGCCGTCTTTTGCGAGCTTGACGGAAAGCTCGATGCTCGAATTGCATTCCGCTCCATCGCAATATGCCACGAGAAGCCTGTTCCTCGGGATGGTGTCGAGAACAGCTTTTTTTGTCCCATACGTTCGTAGAGGGATGTTGATCGCGCCTCTGATATGGCCGAGTTTGTAGTCAAATTCGTGCCGGGCGTCGATGAAAACCGCGGTGCCGGAATTGAAATAGACCTGCGCTTGGTCCCGTGTGATCATTGCCGGAGCCAGCAACCCGGCGGATTCTGCAGTGCGTGGGGGGGCCAGGCGGGCAAACAGTCCCTTTTCAACTGCAGCGGTATAGATGAAGCCGAGAGCAGCCGCGACGAGGAGCAGCAGCACCGCTTCATGCATCGCCTGACGCAGCCGGGTCAATTCGGGTTGACTCCTATGAGTGTGACTCGAACAGGTACTTGCGGTTGCTTCTTGCTGTCTGTTTCCAGAAAGACCTGTTCACTGATATAATCGGTCTTCCGTGGGGTGATCTTGAAACTCAGACGGATGGTATCGGCGGGGGAGACCGTTCTCTGCCCAAAGAGCACAGTAATATCAGGTGACGATGATTTGTATCCGGTCAAGGTCATCACCTTTCCCGAGATATTCTTGAACGTCACTGTTTGCGTGACTTCCTTTCCGATGGGAACAGCTCCAAGCCAGATCACGGACGCACTGCCGACAGGCTGAAGCTCTTCAATGACATCGCCTATGAGCGTCACTTCGGTCGTGTAGGCCACAGGGTCGTTGGTCATGATGCTCACGTGCTTCTCGACCCTGCCGCGGAATCCCGTTGAGTTGAATTCTATTTCGACAGCGTCTTGCTCGCCTCGTCGAAGGTAATCCTTTGGACGTTTGGCTGTTGTGCAACCGCAGGATGTCGTGACGCCAACGATCTTGAGCGAATCGGTCCCGATGTTCTTGATCACGATACGCGCCTTTTTCGTCTCGCCATTGTAAATGACTCCCATGTCGATCTTCGTTTTGTCGACAGAGATCTTCGGTTGACAGAGGCCCACGACTGTGATCGCGACGAGGGCGATGAAGAGGAACGTTGAACGGAATCGGAACGTATGCGTTATCGCCATCATCGGGTTCTCTTCTTCTTTGGCGCAGCTTGTTGCGGTTCGAGAACATCCTTCTCGACTTTCTCATACCCCTTGGGGATACGGAACAGGAAATCTCCGAGGGCCTTCTTCTGAACCGTGTTGACTTCGAACTTTCCCGCATCGTAGCCCGACGCATCGCGGATGACCACTTTCATGGGGAAGTACCCCATGCCGAGCAGTTCGGTCTCCCACGTGGGTGTGTCGAACGATTGAGCGACGATGGTCGTGAGCATCGTTCCTGCTGTTCCAAGTTCCTTCGTCGCCCAGAGCTCAACTTCCGCTTGGCTCGACTTGATCAGGAACTGATCGCACGTGTAACCTTGGATTTCGTCCGTCAATTCTGTTTTCTGAAGGCCCGTCGGTTCGCGTCCCACATCACGGGCATTGGCGATCTCGATATACTGTTCGCGGGCTGGAAGAAGTACATACGTTTTCTTCGCCGGGTGGTCGACAAGAATCACCTGCGCGGCATCACTGACATTGGCGGGCTCGACGCGTATCCTCCCATTCTTCACAGAGAATGTGTAAAGCTGGACTCGCTCGGTGTTCTGTACTTGGACTTCAAGGACTCCTTCGAATGATCTCTTTGTCTCGAGGTCCTGAGCGACCGCAGCGCATGCCGCCAACAACAATGCGGCGATGACCGAGGTTGTTTTCCAGCATACGAATCGGGCTGTCATGATGATGACCTTTCTTTGAAGGTGGCTACATTCTCTTCCACCACGTCCCGCTGAGAGCCATTTGCTTCAACAGGGGTGAAATCCGGTAACGGTCCTCGCCGAGATCGCGATGGAGAGCGGAAAGGACCGCGTACACTTGCTGCATACCAAGCTTGTCCGCCCATTCGATCGGTCCCAGCGGAAAGTTGACTCCCAGCTTCATTGCCAGGTCCATATCCTGAGGCGTTGCAATTTCCTCTTGAAGGGCGAATGCAGCTTCGTTGATGATCTGGCAGACGATACGGGGGAATACCATCCCCACTCTGTCCTGAACGAGTTCGATCTCTTTTCCGACTGATCTGAAAAACCTCTGCACCACTTCAATCGTCTGGGCCGGCGAAAACACCGTCGGTGCAACTTCGACGAGGCTGGCCTTGCTGAGTGTCGGAAGCGAGCAGAACCCCACGAGCCTGCTCTTGTGATTGATCCATGAGGATTGTTCAGTCGCAGAAACGGTGACCGACGAACTGACTATTGCCGTAGTCACAGGAAGGGCCTTATCAAGCGCCTCGAGGTTCTTTCTCTTCTTCTCAAGATCGATGTTTGTCAGCTCGAGTGCAAATGAA
>JBGPAN010000348.1:0-4889 GCA_041480785.1 Bacteroidota bacterium
AGAAGAAATTCGACTGGTATGCCATCGCCAGGTTGCCAACCACGCGATCGGAGGAAGGAGAACCCAAAGCTTCTTCATTCATTCTCTGGAGGTACTCAACCACAACATTGGGTTGGCCGGTGAAATCAGGTAACGTCGGAATGTTGGTAGAACTAACGCGATGAGCAACTGATGGATACAGAATCCAGAAGATGAGCACCACTGCGAGAATAAGAAACGACACAAGGATCGATATCTTAACGCGTTTGTTTTCTCTGAAGATCTCTTTCATGAAAGATTCTTCTCGCTTTGTGTAGGAGCGCAAAAAAGAAGTCTAAGAATGAATTCTCACTTCACCGTTTTTCGCCAGTTGTTCATCCACAGCGTTACTCTAGCCATTCTGTCGTATGGAGGATACACATGCATTCCTCCCGTAACGACATCAATCTCGCCGTCGTTATTGAAATCGCCAAGAGACAAACACAAAATATGAGTGGGATTGCTGGCAATATCGTGAGGTATGAAATTCATCTTGCCGTCATTTTCAAGCCAAATGATACTCTGAGCAGTCGGGTTCTCCCACAGATTGAACGCACTCACCGCAATGATATCAAGATGTCCGTCATGATTGATATCCAGAGCCCGGGCACCATAGGCACCGCCGAAGTTTGCTATCCGGTGGAATTCAAATTTGTAGTTCCCTTTGTTCTCCAGCCAATTGACACCGTGCCAGGGTCTAGGCCTCGGAGGGATATAGTCGAACGCATCACCGTTCGTGTAGAGAATATCGATCTTTCCATCCTGATTAAGATCGACAAGCGAAATGCTGCTCGATCCAAAATCTTCGTTTGTCGAACCATAGAGCAATTTGGATTCAAATTCACCCTTGCCGTTGTTCACAAACAAATAGATCTCTTCCCATTCCTGACTCACGACGGTGACGATGTCGAGGTCGCCGTCATTGTCGATATCGACAAGTTCACAGTTGACGCCGCCGGAGAGAGATTGAAGAATGTGACTCTTGAATTTCCAGTTTCCTAAATTCTCAAGCCACCTGGTCTCACCGTCGTCATAGCCGAATTGTACAGCCGCGAGGTCCATGTCACCATCTCCGTCGAGATCGCCGGCCCTTACATCAGAAACGCGAGCAATGTGATCGATGATGGCATGTTTTGTGAAATTCATCTTCCCATCATTTTCCAGAACGATGATGGACCCAATTTTGTCATTGCTTGGGAAGACCATACCGAGCGAAGAGACCATCACATCAAGATCACCATCATGATCAAAATCAATCGCCTGAACATGGCTCGGCGCGAGGATACTGTCTGCCAGGACATGTTCAGTATAGACTCCGGCAGGAAACTGACGAATCCAGGTAACTCTGTTATTCAACGCATCACAAACGACGACATCAAGCAAACCGTCTTTGTCCAAATCGACAGCTTGAAGATTGGAAATCATGGGAGGTTTCGTGAATGTATCGCCAATTTTTTGAGGAGTGAGAAAATCGATCTTCTTGCCCTTCGGCAAATCGACGGAACTCTGCTCTTCCCCTTCTTTCGAGAGGAACCGATTGATTACTTGAGACCATGTCTTCCCGGTTTTTGAAGCTTCAAACTGGAGAAGGCCCAAGGGAAGCCCGAGAATCAAAATCGTGCCTGCTACGAGCATAATCCTTGAATAGAGCTTGCTTCTTTTCTCTCTCGTTTGTTTCGACTCTTTCAATCTCTGTGTTTCCATTGTCCCTTACAGTCCGTCTCTAGTCCGCATAGAATTGAATGAGCGCCGCAGTGATCATCAGAAGGAGAGTAGCCAGCGGCAGTAATCCTCTCAGGGCCATCTTTCCGTCGCGTGTCTTGTTCTTCCAGTTCCGATACAGATTTCTGAAGCTATAGCCGAACCCGATCAAGACAAGCATCACTTGGAGCCACGGGACAGCCTGGGGAACCAATTGAACCCATGGAATACCGGCGAGCCCAAAGAGATCCCACCCCCAACCAAACGGATCGTTCAGCGATTGCTCAACAAAGGTAAGATTCACAAAAAGCATCTGCGTGCTGAAGGCAATCCAAACAGACAATCCGAGTGGCAGCAACGAACCGGTCGAAGCGATCATCAATTCGAACGTTCGTTGGGTTGCGCCAGAGAGCCATTTCGATATTCTCGTTGCTGCATACATCACCAGTGGAAAAAGCAACAGGGCACTGGACCAGAGAACAACTGTATAGATGCCGAACAGTCCCCAATTGCCTTTATCGATGATGTCGATATAGTTCCTTATTTCGGACCAATGACCAAGGTAGACAATGGTATAGACAATTCCGAGAACCAACATGGCCATTGCAGTCCAACCGAGGCTCGTATCTGTGATCTCCGCTTCGCTGCCAAATCTTCTCCATTTGAATGTGACGTTATCATAAGTGCAGCTTCGGATGCATTCTGTGCACATGCCGCAATCGAAATTTGTGTCGATGGTTCTCACGTTCAGATCGTAGGGGCAAGGCCATCCCGTGTGGCTTCCCTTTTCGCAAAAATCTCCTTTACAGTTGTTGCAGACTTCGGCACTGGTCTTTCTCAAAGCGAGTGTGCCTAATTGTGCATAGGTCCCGACAAACGTGTTGATTGGACAGATATACTGACAGAATGAACGAAGCCTGAAAATCAATGACATCGCGGTCGATGCAACAACGAAAGCCAATATCGCATATCCCGTCGATCGGGGCACTGCTACAAAGGTGGTTGACAACGTTCCAGCTATGAGAAATGCAATCAGTCTCGGCCATCCGTTCTTGAGCCATTTCGGCCAGGAAAGATCGAGTCCGAAGAATTGATTGCGGTATCCATTGCTCGATCCGGTTCTCACCCTTGTGATTGAGCGACGCTGGAGGAATTCTCCGAGCGTCGGCAATGGACACATCGTACACCAGAGTCTGCTGCCGAGCGGAGTGAGAAATGAAATCAGCAGGAACAACCACACCGTCCATACCAACATGACTCCCAAATTTCTGCCTGATACTTTTGTACCGAATATGGTCGTGAGCAAAACAATATAGAGGAAGATTCCGCCGAAGAGCATCAAAGAAGGCTGGAACCAGCTCTTCTTCACCACGTTCTTCACACGCGGAAACTTGTTGAGTATATCTTTCCCCGGATCGTTTTCAGGGAACTCAAAAGCGGCTGCTTCAGAATTCAGTGATGTTCGTATCCTTCTCAGTCCAACAAGAAAGAATCCAAACAGGATCCCAAGACCAAAATTGAATAACGTGTTTGGTCCGATGATGAGATTTCCCTGCTCAAACGCGTGCAACGGACCGCAATAGACATGACAGCGGAAGTTGCTTCTCGAAACAAGGTATTTCGTAATTCCGGGGTGTTCTGCAACAAAGACAACTGTGTCGAGGATGGTTGGCGGAATCTGAGGATCGCTTGCATGAAACTGCAGGACTTTCTCATTGCTCGGACTGACTTTCACATCCATGTCAAATTCTTGGAGGAAAAACGAATGTCCCGTATCCCTCGAAAGGAAAGTCAGATGCAGCGTGTCCCCTCGATTGCAGTATATAATAGAGGGTTCTTTTCCATACCGGAAGTTTTCTATGTGGATGAATCGGGAGACAGGCTTTTCGGATCTGAATTGGGAAATGAGCACGGGGATGAATCCGCAAAGAAACAGAAACAGGGCTTCCCAAATGACCGTTCTTCTATTTGCTTGATCAAACATTCATGACTCTTTGTGGTGGGCATTCCGGACATCGCGCCAGCTAGCCCAATTGTTGGCGAGCTCAGAATGGGCGCGCGGGTGTGGGCGGGGAGAACCTCGAAGAAACAGCGAACATCTCAGGGTTAACCCTCGCCCGCCTCAGAGGCTTCTCTGAGGCGGGCAGGCGCGACCGTCGTTTACGCGGACGCTACAGAACGAACAACAACGAAAGCACGCTGCTCCGTTGCGGAAGTAGCACGATGAAACAGAAGGCTATAGATTCTTGTCCGGCATGGGAACAGAGTCTACATGATTCGGCATCATTGGATAATCGGGCATCCCAATATTTTTCACGAGATCATCGATCTTGATTTCTTTGCTCGTTGTCATGGAAAAATTCGCCGCAACACCGGTCAGCAGAGAATACGCTCCAGCTCGTTGATCAGCGCACCGTAAATACTTATCGGGCTTCCTAACGGGATCGAAGATGTCATGCAACATGACAATATCGCCACCGCCGTGTCCGCCTTCGCCTTGCCAGACCTTCACATCGTACGGCACACCTCGGATCGGAAACACCTTTGTATACTCGCCTCCGGGTTTGATACCGCCTTGAACCCCTCCATCGCCTGCCACGTAAACGGTTTCTTCGATCTTATGTTCAAGCCGTCCTTTTGTCCCGTTGAAGATAACATAGTATCCCTCCCATGAGTTGAATGCATTCAGCGAATAACTCATGGTCGCGTGATTGCTATACTTCACCAGCACATTCATGGTATCTTCGATGTCGATGTCCGGTCTGAAAACACAACGGTCTCTGAAGTAACCGTCGTATTGCTCGTTGTCCAGATAGAGCGCTTTCAGGTTTGGGTTGGCAGCAAGATCGAGCTCGAAACCGCATTTGCCTTTTTCCGGGCAGGTGTGACATCGTTCGTGATGACTTGATAATCCAAAGCGTTTTGCCATTTCCGGTGTGTAGAACTCTCTCTTCCCCATAGCGCTCACGGACACAGGCACTGCAGAGAGCCACCAATTCATGAGATCAAAATGATGTGTTGCTTTGTGGAGCAATAGACCGTTTGAGAATTTCTTCTGACTGTGCCATCGTCTGAAATAGTCGGTTCCATGATGAGTGTTCAGCATCCAATGGAAATCCGTAGAGAGGATATCACCGACAACTCCGCTCATGAGTAAGTCTTTCACCTGC
>JBGPAN010000349.1:0-4886 GCA_041480785.1 Bacteroidota bacterium
ATTTTTGGAATGTACTATTCTCTTCAGGTCGGGGATACGGTGAGGGCGAGACAGTACTTCGCCAGGACGCAGAAAGTGGATTCGAGTCACATAATGATCAAACCAATCCGCAGGATGTTCTCTTTGATGGACTCGCTTAAATGGGCAAAGACTCCGGTGGAGCGGCGGGGATATGAGCTGAGTCTTTCAAGAGGATTTACGGCAATCGGGCTCCGGGAACTGAGCATCGATTTGTCACTAGCCATCCTCGAAGAAGACCCCAACAACGTCGGGGCGCTCGAGATCCTGGCCCAGGCGTATGATGTGAAAGACCGACGATGGCCCGCTGTTCAAGTGCTGCAGCGTTTGCTGGTCCTCAAGCCACAAGACAAGATGGCGCGCGAAAAACTTGATGAGCTTATGAGTCGGATGTAGATTTGACACGCTTGGACTTTGCGCGAGGTGGAACCTCGATTTCAGATCCCGAGCAGAGACATCTCGGGGTGGCAATGCGGGTTTGTTGCTGTCAGGCCCGAAGGGCTCCTTCGGAGAGTTTTCTCCTGACAGCAACAGAGCCCGTAATCGTGTCAGGACGAAAGTCCTGACACCACAGGCGAGGGTTTTTATCTGGGTCTCTAGCCGGAACTTCGCAGGTTTCTCCTCCTACAAACCACAGGCATGGATTGTTGAAAGGGACCGAGGAGCTAGAACCCGAGTCCAACGTACACTGCTGCTACTCTGTTGAACATCTTGAACGTTCCGTTCTTGTCGATCGTCGTAAACCCAAGAGTGTAGCGGGCGTCAACTCTCAGACCAGAGAAGCCTACTCCAAGCCCCACCACAGCTCCAATGTCATTCGCCGTTGTGGCGTCCTTGATGTCTACTTCACCGTTCGGGACAGAAGCTCCCTCCGTTTTATACTTGGCGCTTAGGAGAATGCTGTATGACGGCCCGGCATAAAGGTATGTTCGCACCACCGGGATGGGCAGAAAGTACTTCAAGAGGACCGGAACATCGACGTAACTGAAGTTATTGGTGATCGTGTAGTTGTTGAACTCAATCTTCGAGCCCTTCATGCTATAGAGGACCTCAGGTTCAATCGAAAAGGGACCCGGAATGTTGATTTCGACGAAGAGCCCGCCAGCGTATCCTGTCACGCCTTTCGCGTTGCTCGAGACGTCAGCGCCGGAGAGCGACGCCATATTCAGCCCGCCGATGAGACCTTTCGAAATGCCGAGCTGTGCAAACGCCACAGAAGAGAAGATCCAGAGCAGAAGAATCGAGAAAACGGCTTTTTTCATATTCCCTCCGGGAAGGTGATGAACGCAATTCAAAACCGCCGAATCGTTCGGATCCAGAGGCGGTCCACGCCAAGGTACAAGGCGGCCAGTTCAATGTCAACTCGACGATCTCGCAACAAGCGAAGAACTCCCTCGGTTGTTTCTTTTCGCTAATCAACGTATCTTCATCGGCGCGGGAGCACCTGCTTTTCAAAATAGCCAACACCGACCAATGGCTGAATGAAATCGAATCTGGAAGAACTAGATCCTGCAGAACAGCAGGGACTGCGTCCTCTGGATAGACTATCCGCAGTGTCGTTAGTCTACCTTGGAATACCTCTCGCACTGTTTCTCGTTGGATGGCTGAGAACTCCCCTCGCAGTGCCACTGCTCATCCTCTTGGGTTACGCATTCTACGTCGCCTGGCGTATTTGTCACGCAAACTCCGCCCCGTTTCGGATTGGCGCGAAGCACCTTGTCCTAGCATGTGTGGCTCTCTGCTGGGCCTGCTTCGGAGGTGCCGGGCACGTGTTCTACGCGAACCGGTTCGACTGGTCTATGAGAGACGCTGTCTTGCGCGATTTGACCATAGCACCTTGGCCACCGGGTTACGACATAGGGGGATCAGTTCTCTGGTTTCTCCGATGCCCCGTAGGGTACTATCTTCCAGCTGCACTCGGAGGAAAGATCTTTGGTTTGACCATTGCAGATGCGCTCCTCTGGTTATGGACAGCGATTGGAGTGTGGATTTTTCTGGCGTTGCTCCCGATCCAGTCCCGGCGTCCAGGAAGGATGGGACTGGCAATCATTGCGGTTGTTCTCTTCAGTGGGATGGATATTCTAGGTTGGTTGACCTTGTGGGGATTTTCCCCGCCCCTGTATCGACACCTGGAATGGTGGGCCCAGATTTTTCAGTATTCCTCGAACGCTACATTGTTATTCTGGACTCCCAATCATGCAATTCCGGCCTGGATTGGAGCGGCCTTGTTTTGGAGGCACTGGAAAACAGATGCATTCATAACGATATCACCCCTCTTGTTGTCTCTGCTTCCGATTTGGTCTCCTTTTCCGATGATTGGCATGTTGCCTTTCTATGCCCTGCTTCTCTTTCGAGTGATCAGGGACAAGAAAGTTGGAGCGTTCAACTTACCTCTCCTGGGGATATCCATCATCCTCACTCTCGTGGTTGCGGCTTACCTCAGCATGGACATCGCAAACATTCCAAGTAGCTATACAATGGATGACAAGTATTTCTCCATCTTTTTCGAGAGATATCCTCTCTTTGTTCTCCTGGAATTTGGCGTGCTATCAGCGTTGCTGTGGAAATCCAACCGTGGTCCCGTTCTCCTCTTGTCCGTGCTGGTCTTGCTCGGACTCCCGTTTATTCGATTCGGACCTGGGAATGATCTCGCAATGAGAGGGTCGATACCAGCATTGGCGTTCGTCTGTATTGCCACATTGGAGTTCCTTCAACGAGCGACGAAGGAATCGCGTGGCAGGATGGTTGCGGTATGTTCGATACTTCTCCTGGGTGCAGTGACACCCTTTCATGAGTTCTACCGCGCCGCTAGTTTCCCCCATTGGAAACCAAGCAAGACGCTTTCGGTATTGGACTTTGGACCGATTCCTCCCCCTCACTATGTTGGCCGCTACGAGCACACATGGATGCAAGGGATCTTTCGTGATCCTGTGGGGATTCTGAAGACAACACTTCCGAGGGAGCCCATCTATTTCCGACCAGAAGAATACCCTTGATCTCTGGACATTGCTGACGAGGATAGAACAACCTAGAGGAAAGATGACTCAAAAAACTGCGGTGATCATCGGTGCTGGCCCGGCTGGACTAACAGCCGCTTTTGAATTTCTCAAGCGATCGGATATTCGACCGGTTGTCTTCGAGGCAACAGACATGGTGGGTGGAATCGCGCGCACAGTGAACCATCGCGGCAACAGGATCGACATAGGCGGGCATCGGTTTTTCTCCAAGTCAGCAAGAGTGACAAGATGGTGGCTCTCGTTGTTTCCTCTTCAGAGAATTCAAGTTTCCGAAATAGAGTCAGCAGGCAAGATCTTGGGAGACGCTGCGCACAGTCCCGAAGCTTCCAATCTGGATGCTGGTCCAGATCCGGCGAAGACCGATCGCGTTATGCTATTTCGAAGTCGTATGTCGCGTATACTCTACCGTCGGCAGTTCTTCAAATACCCTCTCTCCCTTGAGTTCGCGACGTTCAAGAAGATGGGCTTCGTGAATACCGCACGAATTGGAGTGAGCTATGTTTGGGCAAAAATGTTCGCAATCAAGCCCGAAGCGTCGCTCGAGGATTTTTTTATCAATCGCTTCGGACGCGAACTTTACACCACGTTCTTCAAGAACTATACTGAAAAGGTATGGGGTGTGCCGTGTACGGCGATCAAGCCGGATTGGGGAGCTCAGCGTATAAAGGGGGTCTCCATTTCAAAAGTCGTGGGGCAAGCGCTCAAGTCAATACTCTCCAGGAGAATGGGCTATCGACAAAAAGAGGTTGAGACAAGCCTGGTCGACAACTTCCTCTATCCCAAATTCGGACCTGGACAGTTGTGGGAGGATGTTGCTTCTCAAGTTCAAGTCAAAGGAGGCAAGGTTTTATTGCGCCACACTGTGATTGGATTTCATGGTGAAGGAACGAAGATTGCGCGTGTCGAGGTCAGAGATGAAACCACAGGAGAAATCCAGACTGTGGATGCTGACTATGTGATCTCTACGATGCCCATTCGTGATCTTGTCCAGGGCATCCGTGGTTCAGTACCCGCTGATGTCGGGCTCGCGGCTCAAGAGCTCCAATACCGTGACTTTCTCACCGTGGGGGTGCTCTATTCTGGATTGAACACACCCGACGGCAAGCTGCCCGACAACTGGATCTACGTACAAGAGGCAGATGTCAAAGTTGGCAGAATTCAAGTCTTCAACAACTGGAGCCCCTATCTCATCAGCAATCCAGAGTACGCGTGGCTTGGACTAGAGTACTTCTGCCAGGAAAGAGACGATCTTTGGGCAATGGCCGACGCCGATCTCATCAAACTGGGGATTCAGGAATTGTCAAGCCTCGGGCTTGCGGAACCGAAAAAGTTCCTCGATGGTGTCGTGATAAGAATGCCTAAAGCATATCCTGCCTATTTTGGCGGATATGAACGATTCCACCTCATTCAACAATACGTTGATCGATTCGAGAATCTCTTCCTTGTTGGTAGAAATGGGATGCACAGATACAACAATCAGGACCACTCAATGCTGACGGCGATGACTGCTGTCGACAATATCCTCGCAAATATTACGACCAAAGAGAACATCTGGAAAGTGAACACGGAAGCTGACTATCACGAAAAGAAATGAATTGACCGAGACTTTGCATGGTCGTTTCAATAGCGAGATCTTCTGATGACTGAGGAACGAAAAAAGATTTCGCTCCAGCTGTTCAAGTATGCACTCGTGGGGGGAGCTGCCTTCTTGCTCGACTTCTCGATGCTTTTCCTTCTCACGGAATACTTGCACATCTACTACATTCTCTCCGCGACCGTGGCGTTCATCGCGGGATTGCTTTGTAACTACGTCTTGAGTGTGCATTGGGTTTTCAGTGAACGAGCACTTTC
>JBGPAN010000350.1:0-4882 GCA_041480785.1 Bacteroidota bacterium
ATGATTGCCCCCTTGCCATGCTGCTTCTCGATCTGGTCGATAGCAATCTTGAGTGCCTGCAAGCGAGCTTCTTTATTGGTTGTATCAGACATGAGGACTCCTCGTTATGATGCTAGTGGAATTGAATTCAAGAGAGTATAAATAGAGCCGGTTGGTCTCAACTCGCTGCGCACGAAGTGAATTTCTGTGCAGCGAGCCAGCAACGGTTCAAAAGTAATGGATTTTAGTGATGCTGTCAAGCGTTCGAGATTGCGGTTGCCTTTCACTCTGCCAAGGGTGATGTGAGCATGAAAGGGGCGATCATCCTTCGCGAATCCAAACGAAGTGCAAACTCGTTCCACCTCACTCTGAACACGAAGAATCTGTTGGCTTTCGCTCGTTCCGATCCAAACTACTCGCGGCCGATCGACGTTTGGAAACCCTCCAAGCTTCACATAAGCGAGTTCGAAGGCAGGCAAACTGCCAATGGATTTTCTCAGCTGATCGGTGATTTGGGGAATGAGAGACGAATCGGTGCCGCCAAGGAATTTCAACGTAATGTGAAACTTCTCGTGAGTATCCCACTTGACCTCCGCCCCCGACGTGACGAGCTGTTTCTGAATGGATGCCATCGCGGACATGACTTCGGATGGGAGTGGCAACGCAATGAATGTTCGGATGGTTGGCATAGGAATGTCACGAATCAATCTTCAGGAGTTTTCTCCTCAACAATTCGAGGGCCGCTTGTGCGGCACGCTCTTTTGTCCTTCGTCGGTTGTCGCCGAAGTTGAATCGAAGCGCCAGGGTCCCCATACGATCTGAGTACCCAATCCAGACCAAACCAACCGGCTTCTCTTCCGAACCTCCGGATGGTCCTGCAATGCCTGTGGTGGAAAGTCCAATATCAGAGTTCGACTTTGTACGTGCGCAAGCTGCCATCGCTTCGGAGACCTCCCGGCTCACGGCACCATGATGGAGAAGCAGTGACGAAGGGACCCCGAGATCGGCAAGTTTGGATTCGTTGCTGTACGTGACATAGGAACGCTCAAAGTAATTCGAGCTTCCCGGAACGTTCGTGATCCTGTCGGCGATGAGTCCCCCCGTACATGATTCTGCGACCGCGAGAGTCAGGTGACGTTCCTGGAGGAGTCTACCGATGACTTCTTCAAGTTCCTCGTCGCCCGCTGCATAAACAAACTTGCCGGCTTTGCTTCGAATGCGATGTTCGACGAGCTCGATTTTCTTGCCTGCTTCATGAGTGTTTCTTGCCCTGACAGTAATCCTGAGCCGTGTTCCTGTGGGGCCCGGAAGGAATGCGAGCGTCACACCGTCGTCCGGACCGAAGAGGGTGCCTACGTCTCCGATCTGTTCAGCGAGAAAAGACTCACCGATGCCTGTAGTTTTGAGTGTCCGATGTCGTATCACAAGACCTGAGGCCTTGGCTGCAAAGAGAGGAAGAACATGGTTCTCAACCATCGCCTTCATTTCGAACGGCACACCGGGCATCGCAATGAGGTAACGTCCGTTTCGCTCGAAGAGGAAACCAGGAGCAGTGCCATGGTGGTTCTGGATGACAGTGCAACTTCGTGGAACGAGCGCCTGGTCCTCGTTGATTTTCTTCGGTAGGACTCCCCGCTTTTCGAAGAACCCTTTCACGCGCTCAAGGGCTTCTTCGTTGACAACCAGATCAGTATCAAAGAACTTGCACACCGCAGTGCGGGTGATATCGTCATGCGTCGGTCCCAATCCGCCCGTCACAAGCACCAAATCATAGCTCGCAAGCGCTTTGGCGAACGATTGAAGAATAGAGCTCTCGTCGTCCCCGACGGTTGTCATCTTGCTGACAGAGATGCCGATGGAGTTCAGCTGCTCAGCGATGAACGCCTGGTTCGTGTTGATCACCTGGCCGATGAGAAGCTCATCGCCAATGGAAATGACTTCTGCTATCATAGAAAAGGAGAATTGGTGATAGCTCAACTCCTCAGATGATCTTGAGAGCGACAGCAACTTGGATGAGAAGATTGGTATAGATCCCGGAGATGACGTCATCGAGCATGACGCCGGATCCACCCGGAGTATTGTCAAATCGCCTTGCAGGATACGGTTTCACGATATCTAATATCCGGAAAACGAAAAAAGCGATGATGGCGACCAGGATTGTCTTTGGCAGGAAGAGAAGAGAAACCCACATGCCGAGCACTTCGTCGATCGTGACCTCGCCGGGGTCCTGACCATAGACTTTCTCCATCGCTTCTGCCGTTCTTACTCCCAAAAAGTAGACCAAAACGCAGATTGGAAGTATCACATAGGCTTGTTCGAATCCCGGAATGAAATATATGGCTAAGCCAACTGCACTTCCAACAGTGCCTGATGCGACAGGTGAATACCCTGAGAAGAGGCCGGAGGCGAATGCCTTGGTGAAGAATCCTACCGATGGGGCATTTGACGCGGCTGTTTCCGGAGGACCACTATTCGGATTCGGTGACTCGGTTGGAAGAGCCATAAAGTTCTTTGACTGTGGTCCAGTTTTCGACAATGTAAAGAATGCCTGTCAGAAGCGTGATGGCCGTGATCAGGACCATGAAAGCATAAAGCAGAGATGGATCGAGAAGCTGATCGAGCAATTTCCCGAAGCGCAGGCGGAAGTACTCTGTATCCCTTGCTACATATGCCAGAAGGACATAATAGATGAGTGCAAATTGAAGAAAGGTCTTTGTCTTCGCCATTCTCGTTGTGTCAAAGGGCTTGCCCTTGAGTTCGGAGTATGAGCGAAGAAACGTGACGGCAACGTCACGGAGAACAATGACCCAGACGGTCCATGTCGGCACAAGGTTCAAATAGACGAAGGCGATGAGCGCTGCGGACGTTACGACTTTGTCGGCTAATGGATCCAGAAAGGTTCCCCACCTGGTGACGTACCCCCAACGGCGAGCAACCCAACCGTCGTACCAATCCGTTAGCATTGCGAGGACGAAGACTGCGAGAGAGAGTTGACGCAACAGGGGATTCGCGGAAAACAGAAACGCAACAAAGACCGGCGCGAGCAGGATGCGCAGGAATGTCAACTGATTAGGAGGTGTGAATTCGATCTTCATTGACAGCGAATGGTCTGCCTGCGTTTCGAAACAAAAAATCCCGCTGTACCTGCGGGATTTCCTACAGCTAAATCTATGTCGTACCGCGCTCCCGCGTTAGGCTGCCTTCTGAACCTTGCCGGACTTGATGCAATTGCTGCATACGGTCATGCGTTTCACGGAACCATCAACCTTTGCCCGCACGTTTTGTAGATTCGGAAGGAACCGCCGGGGAGACCGATTGTGTGCGTGACTCACATGGTTACCCGCCATCGGTTTCTTTCCACAAATTTCACAAATTCTTGCCATCTGATTGCTCCATCTCAAAAGTTCAAAATTGCTCGTTCAATATAGTCAGAAAAAAGAAGAGAGGCAAGGCTATTATGTCGTGGATGCATAGAGGTGATGACCCGATCGTCAGGTTGCGCAAGCCTGTTTTTTTGGTTATCATAATCAAATCGCGTTCAGATTCACAAGCTGAACCAGGAAAAGGTGAGCGATGCACGCTCAGTCCATGCTCACCATCAATAGCTGTTCTCTTGCAGCTGGGAAATCATCCATTGGAAGCCAACGAACCCCTTGACTATACTCGGCATTGAATCGTCCTGTGATGAGACCTCTGCAGCTGTTGTGCGGGACGGAAAGCTGCTAGCCAATGTGACAGCGACACAGCTTTTCCATTCGAAGTACGGAGGGGTCGTCCCGGAGCTAGCCTCGCGGGCCCATCAGCGCCAGATTATTCCGGTGGTGGAGGAGGCGCTCCTCAATTCGAGAATCTCCAAGAAAGAGCTGAATGGGGTCTCGGCGGTGTATGGACCCGGCCTCATTGGAGCAATTCTGGTTGGACTTAGCTTCGGCAAATCGATGGCGCTCGGTTTGGGAATTCCCTTTGTAGGTGTGGATCATATGGAGGCTCACATCTTTTCAAACCTGATAGAGGAGCCAAAACCGTCGTTTCCATTCCTCAATCTCACGGTGTCCGGAGGACATACTCAGCTCGTGCTGGTCAAGGGACCATTTGACTACATACTGCTCGGAGAGACAAAGGATGATGCGGCTGGGGAGGCATTCGACAAAGTCGCCAAGATGCTCGGGGTTGGATATCCCGGAGGTCCGCTGATCGACAAATATGCCGCAAAGGGGAATCCGTCATTCGTCAGTTTTCCGCGTCCCTATCTTGAGGAAGGGTCACTGGAATTCAGCTTCAGCGGATTGAAGACTTCGGTGCTTTATCATCTTCGGAAGATAGGATACAAGTCCGTTGCTGCTCCCGATTCCCCCGTGGTGAGCCAACTTCTTGCCGACCTCTGCGCGAGTTTCCAGGCTGCTGTCGTCGACGTGTTGATCGCAAAAGCAATCCGGGCGGCTGAGGCACATAAGGTCAAGCAGATAGCGGTCGCGGGAGGAGTTTCCGCAAATTCTGAACTTCGCAGACGGTTGACGGAAGTCGCGGTTGGTCGCAAGATCCAGGTTTTCATGCCAAAGCTCGAATACTGCACGGACAACGGGGCGATGGTCGCGATGGTGGGATACGAGAAGCTAGCCAGCGGGCGAGCGTCGAGTCTTGAGCTTACCGCAGAACCGAATCTCACGCTGTCCTCGTGAGGTTTTTTCCAACGTCTGAAATGAGTAGAATCCGGAAAACATTCGAATCGCTGAACGCAACGGGGGAAAAGGCGCTCGATGCTGCGTCGCTCTTCTACCGTTCACTTCGCTCACCTACATAAAGCCCTCTCTATGAATGATCTCGAAGTTTGGCGAATCAAAATTGACGATATCGATCTTCAGCTTGTCAAGCTGCTCAATGATCGTGCTCGCTATGCGACGGA
>JBGPAN010000351.1:0-4871 GCA_041480785.1 Bacteroidota bacterium
ATTGTAAATCTTGATAAGTCGCCTGTTCTATGAGATCGCTCACATCTTTGTAGTATGCGCTCAAATCGACGCGTAACCCACTTGGGAGCGCATGAACAATGCCGACGTCCCAAGCAGAAGTCCTTTCTGGTTTCAATGTCCCGTTTCCCAAGTCGGAAAAAGTATAGATCGTCCCCGTTTTACCAAATCGGCCACCAACGATGTAATTGAAAGGTGGTCTTTGAACAAATGTCCCATAATTGAAATGAAAAACTGTATGCTCTGACACAGGGAAGGACATACCGAAACGTGGTTGAAGTCTGGCAAAGGGCTTGGTTTGAGTTTTCGCAGCCTCGTCCGGACTAACACTGAGGCCGTCTGTATTTGTAAGCGGACTGAAAACGCTAGAGAAGTAGTTGTAATTGAAATCGTAAAAGTCGAATCTTAAACCAATGTTAGCGATGAGTCCCTGGAATTCCATTTTGTCCTGAACATATAATGCACCTTCGAACGGATACACTTTGTAGGATTTGTATTTCCAGGAAGAGAGATCGCTCATGCTATACAGATCGCTGACATCGAGAACATACGACATATATTGAATTCCGGATTTCAAGAGGTTGTTTGGATTCAGTTGGGCGCTATAACTCCCATCAAATGAGAATGTTGTCGTCTTCTCACCTGTCCGGGAGGTGGTAAGATTGTTCATAGCCAGAGGCTGTACTGACCATGAGCCTGCATATGCATAACCAGATCCGGATCCCCCAAGAAATGCATCAATATTGGAATACCTGCCAGGCTCCAGGAATTCCGGATAGACCTCTCTGTTCAGATGTAACATTTGGAGATTAAGATCGAGGAAACTTGCCTGATTGAGCTGATGCATTAACTTGAGGCCCAGTTGTTGAGTTGTTTTGATGGACTTTGGATTCTGAAGCAATCTCTCAAAGTAGTCACTAGGCTGCAAGCTCGAATTGTCGAATGAATAGCCATAGACATATAACAGGCTCAATTTATCTTGTCGGCCTATTTGAAAGGTCAAATTGCTCAGCAATTGCCTGTGGAGATTCGGATTTGCCGTGGGCACAATAGCATTCTGGCTGCTTCCTTTTTCCTGTTGCAGTGCAACAAAAAGTCTGACGGCATCTGACAGAGGACCACCGAACGTGACGTTCAGCTTGTGCTCCGGTATACTCTTGTCATCTGATCCGATTTCTCTTGTCGCCTGTTTCCAGTTGGCTATCCCAAACCTGGCTGCTCTCACACTATCAGAATGCGAGACGATGGCTTTAAGACTATCCGGCATACCACTTGGATACTTCCTGGTAATAAGACTCCCATATTTGCTGTCTTTGTCGAAGTAGGGTCTCAGAATCCCGATGTCGTAGAATTTCACAAGCCATTGCTCCGGGTTCGTCAAAACGTCATACAATGGAAAATTCTCTTTAGAGTAAGGATTACCACCCCAGGTTTGGTAATGAGGAAGATCCATTGAAAGGTCGATGCGAGATGTCCATTTATCTCCCCCCTCCTTCGGTACCATATTGATAACGCCGGATTGTGCGTTACCGAATTCGGCGCTGAAGCCGCTGGTGAGGACGTCAACAGTCTGAAGAGCACTGGTCATAGGTTCGAACGATTTGCTCATATCAAGCGGGTTGTTGATGCTTCCTCCTGAAATGAAATACTGGGCTTCGCCTTCTCTGCCTCCTCTGAAGTGATTATCAACCACATCAGCTTGAAGTGTAAGTATGTCCGATATGGAGTTTATCCCAGCCATGCTTTCGACATCGGATATATCATATGTTCTCTTCGTCGCCGTCAGGTCTTTCTCGACACTGCCTGGCTTGTACGCTGTCACGACCACCCCCTCATGGAGAATTGCTTCGGGCTCCAATTCGATGTTTACTTCGGTAGTCCGATCGATGAAAACTTTGACTCCTGTGATCGCTTTCTTCCCATAGCCCAACAATCGACAATTGACCGTGTACTCACCGGGTCGCAGAGCGAGAATAAAGAACGCGCCATCCAAATCGGTAGATGCACCTTGGGGAGTCGGTAGCTTCACCTCTTTACCATCTACCCAAACGGCGTCGACAAACACGCTTGCACTCGGAAGTGGTTCGCCGGTACCTTTGTCGGTCACCTTCCCGGCAATTTTTCCCGTCTGACCCGCAATGAGTTCGCAGGGACACAAGAAAAGAAGAGAGACTGCAACCACTTTGAGTGCAAACTGAATTGAGCACATCATAAGAGCCTCCAGCAACTGAATTCAGAGCGATCAAAGAATCATGTCAACTTTCGGTTTCGCAATTTCCCACCTCTGCAGCGGAAATTGAATATGGATTGTCAAGAAAAAGGAGAATCGGGAGTGGTTGGATCGCGGAACAAATGAATCGATCCATACGACCCTTCCGAATAGTGACTCCTTCCCGGTCGGACAAGGATGACCGTTCGGTCAGTACACGATAGAACGGTCCCCGAAGCCAGGCGACTACATGCGATATGCGTACGGGATAGATGCTTCAAGCCGGTGCTTGAGGTGTTGCCGAGTTTTCGTAGATTCGGTATACCAAGAGTAGTTGCAACTTTATTTCAAGAAAGTCAAGTGGGAGGATGGTTTCTTTGAGCACGATTATGGACTTGACAAAGTCATATTGAAATAATATACTTGGTATACCTAATCTGATACTAGAAGTCCAGACGAAAACTCAGTTCATGCCACAAGGGCACGAAAGCAATCATGTCACCCCGAGATGTTCCGCTCTATGAATCCCGCTTATCAGCGGAAGCCTGAACAGCGGGACTTCTGCTCAGGGTCTAAGAGCGAGGTCCCGAACAAAATCATTTCGGGACGACAGTACAGAGGAATCAGTTTCTCCCACGAAGGCACGTAGGAAAACATTTCAATTCGTATGCGTTCTGTAACAGTTTGTGTCCTCGTGTCTTCTTGACACGACTTTTCGGTCACATCTCCAGGGATTATCTATGGCTATTGATGAACGCAACACTGAGCCATTGTATGTTCAGGTTTCGAATGACATCAAAAAGAAAATAGCGTCCGGCGTGTTGAAATCGGGCGATCAACTATCTACGCACTCTGAACTGGCTGATCGGTACTCTGTAAGTCTGATCACCATCAAAAAGGCTCTGAGCGAACTCAGCAGAGAAGGTGTGGTGTACGGAAGAGCAGGAAAGGGAACCTTTGTCGCGAGTCGAACGACCCGCGTCGACTTTACAAAACTCAAGACGGTTGGATTCGTCCTCAGGGATCTTGAGAGCCCCTTTTTTTCCAGGATACTCTCCAGTGTGGAGAAGGAACTCTCTGCAGAGAAATTCAATCTTCTCCTGTCGAGCACCGCTGGGAGAGAAGATAGGGAAGACAATCTAATTCAACATTTTCTGGACATTGGAGTCAACGGGCTCATCATCGCCTCGATGTCGCGGGAGTACATCGCTTCTCCAATTATCAGGAAACTCCACCGCGAGAACTTCCCGTACGTCGTTGTCTCCTACATCGCAGACGAGGACATCGCCTACGTTGGCACTGATCATGAAGAAGGTGCATTCATCGCCACGCAACATTTGATCACGCTGGGCTACAAGGAGATCGGGTATATCAATGGTGTCAGTGGCGAGAGGGGAAGCCTGCTCGGAGATCTGAGAAAGAAGGGTTTCCTCAGGGCATTGCATCTCCATGATGTGAAGTATAATCCCGCCTATGAGTACCGGTTTCAGTTGCGGGGCGAATGGAACGATTACCAGTCGGGGTACGACATCGGCCTCGAATTTGCCGGTTCGACAAATCGGCCTGAAGCTGTTTTCGCCTTCGATGACCTTTCCGCCCTTGGATTTCAGAAAGCGGTCCTTGACAAAGGACTCAGGGTGCCACAAGATATTGCCATTGTGGGATTCGACGATATTCGAAGAGGCGTGACCGCCCCGGTGCCCCTGACAACCATCCATCAGCCGTTGACGGAGATCGGCCAGGTCGCTATGGATATTCTGGTGAAACGAATTACCGGGCAACCCGTTCAGACAAGGAGGATTCTGAAACCCACGCTTGTCGTGAGAGACTCGTGTGGTGCAAAGCTCCGGTGAAATGAATTCTCAACTCATCGACATCCGAGAGGAACCCCAAAAGGGTACAACTTAGTACTTGTCAATTCCGAAATCACAATAAATGGTTTACCATTCTCTCATAGAGGAGCACACCTATATGAAAAAGTTCATGAACACCCAACTTCGTACGCACGTGGCGACATTCCTTGCACTGTGCATCGCCTTGAGCGCTACGTGCTTTGCGCAGAACAAACCTGTCGAAAAGAAAAAGGGAAAGAAGGACAATACGGAAGCCGCATGGAAGCTGCAGGCACAAAGTGTTTCTGAGGAGGTAGGTCTCTCCAAGGATCAAACTGCGAAGCTCACGGATGCCTATCTTGCAGCAAAGAAAAGCCACAAACAAGCTTTGAAGGAGCTCCCGGAAGAGAAGGACAAGGACAAATCGCGTGCCGCGACACAAGCAGCGATCGAAAAGGGCCGTGCAAAATTCGTAACGTCTTTGAAAGGCGTATTGACAGAAGAGCTTGTTGCCAAGGTTCTTCCCACACTCGGCAGTTTCAATGCAAAGTGGGATGGATTCGTGGTCGCACTTCAGGACCTCAAACTGGAAAAAGCAGCAATGAAATCAGCTATGAAGCTTGTGATCAACTATGTCATCGAGTACGAGGCAGCGAGCGTCGAATCGATGAAGTCCTTAAACCGGAAGCCGAATTCGAAGCCATTCAAGGCAAAGCTTGATACAGGGCTGTCGGGAGTCCTCAGCGCCGACCAAATGAAAATGTGGAAAGAGGCAACCGCATCTTCGGTCGGCAAAGACAAAAGCAAAAGCA
>JBGPAN010000352.1:0-4854 GCA_041480785.1 Bacteroidota bacterium
CCCATGGACGTGGGGCGAATACGGAATTGATAGGCCTGAGCAGCGAGGTTGTTCAGGTCGTTGATGATAGCGTCACGGTTCGACTGGACGCTCTGTGCGCTGAAGAGGCTCAAACCGACGGCGATAGCAATGCCGACGATAATGACGCCCAAGATGATGAGTAAGAGTTGCTGCTGTCCCATTTTGTTTCCTCCTTAGGAGATTATTTGAAATCAAAGCTTTTGAAGCTTGATTGCCGTCACATGTCTTTGATATTGTAAAACAATATTCATGCCTAATCTAACAAAGCCAGATAGCCCTCAGTTCCCGTCGTATTGGGCAAATGGATCCCAGTGAGTATGTTTCCCTTTGTAATATTTACCGAATCAGGGAATTATTACCGACTCAGACACCATGCCAAACCATTGCATTCCTGCGGCAACATTGATCCCATCTCCACGATTGGTGCGGCTAGAAACACGACATCCCGCCGAAGCGGGATGTCGATGAATACCTTACAGCGATTGCTGCAACGATGGCTTACTGGAAATCACCGCCGTAAGACCAACCGCTGAGTCTTCCATTACTGTCAAGGGTCACAGTAACGGTGTTCGTCGAATTCTGAGCAGAGGTCGCAGTGAATGTGATCGAGTTAGTGGCTGGTGTTCCAGCACTATAGGTTCCGTTCTCGTTCGTCCTCATCTTCGTTGGAATGGTAAAGCACGTGTAGTTACCCTGGCCACCGCCCATGGACGTGGGGCGAATACGGAATTGATAGGCCTGAGCAGCGAGGTTGTTCAGGTCGTTGATGATAGCGTCACGGTTCGACTGGACGCTCTGTGCGCTGAAGAGGCTCAAACCGACGGCGATAGCAATACCGACGATAATGACGCCCAAGATTATCAGCAGAAGTTGTTGTTGTCCCATGGTATGTCCTCCCTAGGAGATTTTGTGGGAATTATGGTTCTTGAAGCAGGGGTTTCGTGTGAAATTCTCTTCGGAATGCGTCAACATCCGTGCCCAATCAGAAGCAACCACGAGGCGTCGATTTCCCGCCAGATTGACAGAAAATGACACACGAGTATTCCCCTCGCATGTCATAATTACCGCATCGGGAGATTATTACCGATGCAATTTCACCGATCCCAACCGCCAAAATCCTGCAGAACTGCAAGGCCATTTCCGCAGTACTCGTGGCTGGACATAGGATATTTGTCTCCGTTGTCCCGGGAGTTCATGCTCTCACCTCGGCCTCCGCTTCGGAAAAGTAGTCCTTGATCTCAGTAGCCAGCTTCGCTCCCACGATCTCGCCGATCTGCTCCTCGGTTGCGAACTTCACTCCTTGAACGGAACCAAATGCCTCCAGCAGTTCCTTCGCCCGCGCCTTCCCAATCCCTTTGATCAAATCAAGTTCCGTGTTCAGAATGCGCTTTGTGCGAAGCTTTCTGTGATAGGTGATGGCAAAACGATGCGCTTCATCGCGAACCTGCTGCAACAAACGCAGGCTGGAGGAGGTCCGTGGAATCGTCAAAGGCTCACTCTCCCTCGGTACGAACACTTCTTCGAGCCGCTTGGCGAGACCGATGACCGGAATTGAATCCAAACCCAAGCGCTGGAGAACCTGCACCGTACTCGACAGTTGCCCTTTTCCGCCATCCACCATGATCAGGTCAGGCATGACACCCGCTTCCTCGACCAACCGTGTATACCTTCGCTCAACCACTTCCCTCATGCTCGCGAAATCGTCAGGTCCGTCGACAGAACGGATTTTGAACTTCCGATATTCGCTCTTCCTCGACTTGGCATCAACGAAAACGACCATCGACGCGACCGTGTCACTTCCCTGGATGTTCGAAATATCGAAGCACTCAATACGTCGGGGCGGTACTGGGAGCCGCAGATCACACTGGAGGGACTGCACAGAATGCGGCACAAGATCACCACGCTTCATCTTCTGAAGCTGCAATTCCTCGAGCAGAAATTCCGCGTTCTTCTTCACCATGCCGACGAGCTTGAGCTTCTCCCCACCTTTGGGTGTCTCAACCTTCACAGCATTGGTTCGCTTCCCCGCCAGCCACGATTCGATGATGCCGGGAGAATTCACATCGCCGGAAAGCGCAATTTCACCGGGGATATCTTCGTTGTCCAAATAGTATCTCTCCAGGAGGATTTCCAGAATTTCGCCTTCTTCTTTCCCGTCGACATTGCTCAGGTAGTAATGATGACTTCCCAGAACTTTTCCATTGCGCACTTTGAACACGACGCCGCACGCGTCATCGTCCTTAACCGCGAGTGAAATGATGTCCCTGTCAACATCCTTTGTATCAACGACCTTTTGCTTCTGGTTGTAGACTGAGAGAGCTCGCAAACGATCCCGCGCCTTCGCTGCTTCCTCAAACCTGAGCGTCCCTGCCAGCTCCTCCATCTCAGTGTGCAGAGCAGCGACGACATCATCCGTCCGTCCTCTCAACACCTTCGCCACTTTGTCAATCATAGAATTGTATTGTTGCTCGGACACGAGACCCTCACAAGGGCCCTCACACTTCTTGATGTGGTAGTCCAGGCAAAGTTTGAACTTCCGCCGGGCGATCGATTCTGCCATCAGCTCATAATTGCAGCTGCGAATCATGAAGATGTCGCGCACCGTTTTCAGGGCAAAACGCATCGTCTTGACATCGGTGTACGGCCCGAAGTAACGCGAACCGTTCCGGATGATCCTTCGGGTCACAAAGACTCTCGGGAATGGCTCGTTCGTTATGACGATGTAGGGAAAAGACTTGTCGTCCTTGAGGAGGACATTGTAGCGAGGTTTGAGTTTCTTGACGAGGTTGGCTTCAAGGATGAGAGCTTCAACATCAGAATCCGTAACGATCAGCTCTACATCAGCGATTTTTGAGACGAGCGCTTCGAGCTTTGCATCGAGCCCCCGGGATTTCTGAAAATACTGCCGGACTCTGCTGCGAAGGTTCTGCGCCTTGCCGATATAAATCACCTTCGCGTCGGCGTTCTTGAACTGATACACGCCCGGTTTCGCCGGAAGAGAGTCGAGCTTCTCACCGAGCGAGAGGTCATCCTTTTGAATGCGGATTTCCATGTTCATTCACAACGTGGGGGACACCGATGTCACTTCTTCTGACTGATTTCTATCAAAACACCATTGGTAGACCGAGGATGAAGAAATGCCACGAGGAAGCCATCTGCGCCGACGCGTGGGCGTTCATCGATCAACTGAAACCCTGCGCCTTTGAGCCGAACCAATTCTTGCTCAATGTCGTCGACAACGAAGGAAACATGATGAACCCCTTCCCCCCTCTTTTCGAGAAACCTGGTGACGGGAGACGCCGAATCTGTCCCCTGTGTCAGTTCGATGCTCGAAGAGCCGACCGTGAATATAGCCGTTTTCACTTTTTGATCCGGGACATCCTCAATATGATCAGCTTGCTTCCCCAAGAGCCTGCTGAAGAGCTCCATGGAAGCCTGAAGATCCTTGACGGCAATTCCGATATGCGATACTTTGTCGAACATGCTCCGGTCACCTGTGAAATGAAAGACACGTGTTAAGGGGAAACTGCGACTCTTCTCATTCCCCTTCGGTGTACCCCAGGCGTTTCAGCACCCCTTCATTCTCTCTCCAATGCTCGCGCACTTTCACACGGAGTTCAAGGAACACGGGTCGGCCAACCATGTGCTCGATATCGACCCGCGCCATCTGGCCGATCTTCTTCAGCGCGGTCCCCCCTTTTCCGATCAGGATGCCTTTCTGCGAGTCACGCTCGACGATAATGTCGGCATTGATATACGTCTTCCCCTGTTCGCGTTCCTTAAATTCGACAATCTCCACGGCCGTGGAGTACGGGACTTCTTCGCGGAAGAGGGTGAAAATCTTCTCGCGAATCAACTCTGCCGCAAAAAAACGCTCCGGCTGTTGGCTCACAGCATCCGCCGGATAGTATGGCGGATGGAGAGGCAAGTAGTGGACGATCGTGCGCAGCAGCTCAGGCAGGTTCTCGCCTTTCAGGGCCGAGATGGGAATGATATCCGAGAATTTCCCCGTCTTCGAAAAATGATCAATCATCGGCAAGACCTGGGCCCGGTCGATCGTATCGACTTTGTTGATAATGAGGAGGAGCTTTTTGCTGCTGTCCACTTCAGAAAGAGCTTCTTCGACTTCTGCAGGAAGTTCGGTTCCACGAGATGCTTCTGTAAGGAGAAGAACGATGTCAGCATCGCGCAGCGCCAGCTGTGCCGAGTGAACCATCTTTTCATGCAGAAGGTACTTTGGGCGAAGAAGCCCCGGCGTATCGAGAAACACAATCTGCGTGTCGTTGGTGCTGAGGATGCCGAGGACGCGTTGACGGGTCGTCTGCGGTCTCTTTGAGACGATGGAGAGTTTCTGGTCGAGCAAGGCGTTTAACAACGTCGACTTGCCGACGTTGGGCTCGCCGATGATGGCAACGTATCCGGCTCTATGTGTAGTTTGTTCAGTCATAATCCCCGAAATAAAAACGTTCCGTTGTGTTGAACGGAACGCTACGTACTATTCCTGTAACTTCATCGAAGCTTTCGGGCAGCCCGCAGTCTTCACGAGCTTCAGATTGCATCCTCACCGGATTCCTCTGTCCGAACCCTGATGACATCGTCCACCGGAGAAACAAAGATTTTTCCGTCTCCAACCTGACCTGTCCGGGACGCCTTGACGACCGTTGAGACAATGTTGTCCACCATCGAATCCGCAGCGATGATCTCGATCTTGATCTTCGGCAGGAAATCGATCTTGTATTCCGATCCGCGGTACAGCTCGGTATGCCCTTTCTGCCGGCCATATCCTTTCACTTCTGTCAGAGTCATCCCGCGGACACCGATTTCAGAAAGTGC
>JBGPAN010000353.1:0-4851 GCA_041480785.1 Bacteroidota bacterium
ATCTGATTGCCTTTTATCAACGGAGAAGAATTCTCCGCATAAATTCCCGCACCAGAGTTTCCAGTAATCTTATTGTTCATAATCATCAATGCTGAACCAGCAGATAAATAGAATCCTCCTCCAAGAGAAGAACTCCCACCCTTTATTGTAAAACCTTCTACCTTCGTTGATGCATCAACTATGCTTATACATCTTACCACTGTGTTAGTTCCACCGGCATCGATGATGCTCACATCCATTCCCGCCCCCACCAGTGACACGCCGTTATTCATCATGATTGGAAATGTTTCCCCCAGCGCCGCGTTGTATGTTCCCGCCGACACGTTCAGCGTGTGACCCGATCCCGAGATCTGTCCGAGCGCGTACGTGATCGTCTTCCACGGAGCGGCTTGTGTGCCACTGCCAGCAGTATTACTCCCGGTGGACGCGTTTACGTAGTAATTGTCTGCCCTCGCGAACTCACACAGGAAAAAGAGAGCAAGAAAAGCGGAGACCACAATGCGAACTGAATTATGCACGGGTATGAATACCGCGGTTGGATTCGTCCGCCGCCAGAGGATTTTGACAGAGTGAGGACGAGTCGGGGAAGGCTTGAAGAAGGCTCCGAGAAAGGAGGAGCGTATTCTCATACTGGACCTTTCTGTTTACAGGTCCGACCACGCACTTCGGGTCTTCTTAGTTTACATCGAAGGGACAACGGTGCGTCGGAAAGCTAGTCAAAGTTGAACTCGTTAGCAAGAGACCCGGCGGACATCCCCTTCATTCCACTATATCTTCGTTCCGCCAGAGTTCGAGCCGGAAGGCTCTGTTTTCAGAAAGCTGATTTTCTCTATGAAGTATTTACACACTGGATCTTCGGGAACCTCGGTGAGCGCCCGATCAAACAATTCAGCTGCTACGTCCCAATCGCACTCCTTGTAAGAGGTCAGCGCCTGGCTGTAGAGGTCAAGAAACGACTCGAGATGAGGAGGAACTCCCTCGTCGACAGCACCCCTCAGTTCGTAGACAGTCACCGCTTCCGTCTTGCCCTGAACCACCACCGGCTCAATCTCACGCAAGACAAATCGTTCTGAGATTTTCGAGGACGTGTATTCGCTGATAAGGATCGAGGTCCCGTAGCGCTTGTTGACACCTTCTATCCGTGAAGCAAGGTTCACCGCGTCGCCAATCGCAGTGTAGTTGGTCTTTCGCTCTGATCCCACATTTCCGATGATGCACACCCCGGTGTTGATGCCGATTCGCTGTTTCACCTCGACGTCGCCGAATTCGCTCCACCGACTTCCCATTTCTTCGAGTCTCGCCTGCATCTGCAGGGCCGAGAGGCACGCCAGGTATGGAGCCTCCGGATTCGGGAGTGGTGCTCCCCAGAACGCCATGATGGAATCTCCGATGAACTTGTCGATCGTTCCTTCATTGTGCCGGATGATATCAGTCATCTCCGTCAGGTACACATTCATCAACTTCACAATCTTCTCTGCGCCCAGACGTTCGGAAAGTTTTGTGAAGCCTTTCAGGTCGGAGAAAAGAATCGTGACCTCCCTGTTCTCTCCGCCGATCTTCGACATTTCAGGATTCTCGATGAGTTGTCTCACAACCCGCTCATCGACGTATTGACCGAAGATGTTCGTGATCCTCCGCCGCTCTCTTCTCTCTGTGAGCCCCGAATAGACGGTCGTGGCGATGTAGGAAAAGAGAACCGTCAGGCTCAGACTAGCAGCCGGGATCCACAGGTTATAGCTGACGAAGCAGAGATAGCCGGTTGCCCAAAGAAGGATGAGCACGGGTCCGACGAACAAGAAATCGCCGACCAAACCAAATCGCGAGGTCATCGCCACTGTGAGAAACGCCACGCACATAAGCAGAAACAGAACCGACCCATCCGACAGGACTTGAATGTAGTTGTCCCGGGCAATCGTCAAGAATGCGTTCGCGTGTACCTCAACGCCGCGCATCGGTTCATTGTCGAACAGAAAGCTGGAATAGGGGGTAAGAAACTGATCAAGCGAGAACTCGGAAAAACTCCCGACGAACACCACTTTTCCGTCAAACGCATCGCTTTTCTGGAATGCACCTTCCGTAACCACGCTGCTTCTGAAGGTGACGATGCGCCCCTCTTTCTGCTGAATCCAGGATCCGTCGATATCCTTCTGCCAAACAGGTGGAGGTCCGACGAAATTGATGACCATCGCACCATGAGCCAGCGGAATGCGGGTGATCCCAGCCATCGGCTTGGCGCCGATCTGGGCGTCCAGGAACTGTTGCACATCGAGGTTTCGGTCAAGACAATACACCAGTGTCGAGAACGAAGGAACCATCCGGTTGCCATCGGATTGAACGTACGGACGAACGGATCTGACGGTGGCAAAGCTCCCAGTCGAAGACACTTCCAGGTTCGCGTAGCCGACACCTTTCAGCGCTTTCAGGAAAAACGGATGAGGGTTCCGAATGCGGGTTTCGCCCGACTCGTTCGTCTCATACGCACAAACAGCAGCAACATTTCCTGCCCGCCTCATCGCTTCGGCGAGCAAGGTGTCCCCTTTCGGATCAAGAACATCATACTTGTCGAACAGTGCGATATCGAGAGCGATGATTTTTGCTTTACCGCTCGACATCGTATCAATGAGTTTTGCCAGATAGCGCCTGGGGAGCGGATCGGAGTAGCCATACCGCTGGCCGACGGCTTTGCTGTCAACCATGACGAGCACGACTTCCCGGACCTTCTGTTCTCTCGGAGAGGGACGCAGCGCAAAAAAGAAATCGACAGCATCCTCTTCCCAGCTTCTGAGCGACGGATTGCTGTAGAAATAGAAACCCAAGCCGCTGGAGACAACGGCGAGCATGAACAACCACAGGTATTTCTTCAGCGTTCTGGTCAAGGATCTCACACCCGGGAATCCCGCGATCGATCATCCGAACGTGTGATGAAGACCACAGGACTCTGGCTCTGAAAGTCTATTTGGCTTCGAGGAGCGTCTGGAGTACTTTCTGCTGAGCGTATGCTTCTTCAACCTTGCCGACCTTGCGATAGACGTCGACGAGCATCTCGTGGCCGACGACAAACTCTGGTTTCAGTTTCACGAGGTTCGAGAAAGATAATTCAGCCTGCATGAGCAGGTTTGAATCAAGACAAAGCATTGCTTCGAGAAGGGTGTAGCGGAATCCTGTCGAGTCGTTCTTACAGACATCCTTCAGCCGCTGCCGATACTCGTCGAGCTTTTCTTTGTCGGCATCTGACAGGAGAGAAAACTCAATTTCTTTCGAGGCGAGTGATGACTTCTGTTCGCGAACCTGCCATCGATATTTCGCTCCGGCCACCAGATTCATCCGGGCGATCGGCAGAAGGACTCTGTTCGCATCGGCCACTGTCACAGATTTCTCAATATCACCTTTCTCATTGCGGAGCGTGACGACGTAGGTCGTCCCGGGCTTCGACTGGTTGTCGCTCCATTCAAACAAGAGCACGGGTCCCCGTTCGACTGCATAGCTTGGATAGATGCCATTGACGCTTCTGTTCACCGAGGGCTCGAATCCCCTCGAAGCACCGAGCACGCTCTTCGATTTTTCCTTGCTCCACAAGAGATTGGAGAAAACCGCAGCAAGGCGGTTCAGGAAAGAATCCTCTTTGGCTTCTTTGGCGACGACGTATGTTTTGTTCGCAGAGAGGGTGACTTCTTTTCCGGTGTAATACATTAGTGCTGCCGAGGCACCGTTCGAGGTGGAGACTTCATCTCCGGGTGCGAGACCGTCTTTTGCCGAAGCCCGAAGTACTTGGCCGGAAGGCTTCTTAACATTGACAAGACCCTTCACCGACGTGAAGAGGGCCGCATTCTGGGCTGTTGCAAGGAGGGAACACAGTGACAGCAACAACACGATTCTTGGCAAACGCCATTTTCTTGTCCCGTCGCGCATAGGATGTCCTCCTCAGAGTGTGCAAGAGATCTTTGGTGGAAAACGGGATGAGCGATCCAATTTCAGCGGCGCCTGAGAGAACTCAGCGGTGCGCGCTCTTCTACAAAGCTACTGCAGTTAACGCAGAAAGGCAAACGGCATTGAAATGGAGCCAAACCCGCATGTGGGGGAATCGTTCATAAGTGCGGCCGTTCGCTATGAACCCTCCTCGGGAGGGGTATGAGCGAGAAATGCCATCTACACCGTAACATTGCCTGTATTGGGGGAAGAAACTATATTGGAGCGACAGGCAGTCAGCCATATCAGCGGGGCCATCGATGGAATCCAAGATCGCGTCATCTCTTCACCTCAAACATCACCCGGTTGCTCTTCTTTGGACGAATGACAGACCCAGCGAGGCGCTCCAGTTCCATCAGGACAAATGGGGTTGCGTCATGGCAATGTTTGCTCAGGCAGCGACTGGAAAAACCGCAGTGTTTGACCGGCAGACATTCGGTTGTCTCGGAGGCGGTGTCGGCCTGGGATTTGGGAATCAATACGTCAACTGGCGTGGAGGAATCGAGTGTTTCTATGGGTTTCTTTCGAATGGAAATGCCGATCGCGAAGATGCTTCTGAAATCGCCGAGCAGATAGCACGCACAGGGCGCAAGGTCTCTGTCGAGCGTTTTCTCCACGGTGAAGGACTTGTCAAATCACCTGAGTTGGCAAAGGTGTTCGTCGATTCGATGCCGATCGTCGATATCCCCGACCGCTACGTTATGTTCAAACCACTGAGCATCGTCGACGAGCAGAAGGAACAACCGCAGGTCGTGATTTTTCCGGTGAACCCCGACCAGCTTTCGGCTCTGGTCGCACTCGCCAACTACAACCGCGGATCCCTCGACGCAGTCATCATCCAGCCTGTTGCAGGCTGTCAGAGCATCGGCATTCTTGCATACAAGG
>JBGPAN010000354.1:0-4824 GCA_041480785.1 Bacteroidota bacterium
GAAGGCAAAGGACCTTGGCCTCCTCAGTCTCAAAGGGATCGGTCAGGGAACACATGGTGAAATCCTGGTGGTCGCCAAGACCCCGGACAAGCTGCGAACCGCGTGGACGGCTGGAGGGGTTCTTGTCGAGGAAGGAACGGCGTTTTACCTGAGCGGAGTCGACAAGACCGGAGCGCTCCAGTCTGATCTCGATGCCCTCGCCAAAGCCGGCGTCAACATTGTCGCAACGGAGGCCGTGGCAGCCGGCAGAAACTTCGGGGCAATTCTGTGGGTTGATCCGGCGGATGTTGAGAAGACTGCGAAGGCGCTCGGCGCGGAGTAAGGCTTCGCAGAGCGATCGCGAGGAACGGTACGGTCACGACCCCAACTGCTTCGGGGTAAACTCCGCGTGACCCTCCATACCGTGCCTGTGGAGGGACGTGCTCGGCTTGCCCGCCGAAGTCGTTTTCCAGACGTAGGTGGGTCACGTCCGTCAAAGAGGGAAGGAGTGCGCGGGCGACCTGTGGCAGGCTTCGTCAGCCATCGACTGTCCGAAGGACCCCTTCGGGAAAGCCGACGGCTTCATTTCAACGAAACCCCGAAGGGGTTTGGATACGCAAGAAGCCGTTCGTTTCAACGAATGGCGAGGATGTTGTGCCGTTCCTACGCGGAGGTGGGAACGAGGTAAAGCTTGAGGAAGTTCGTGCTCTGGAATAAACCAACGCCCCCACAAAGGGGGCGTTCTCGCGTTTCTTCAGTTGTGTTCTCTATAATCGTCGGAGATTTCCATCCATTCCTAAATCAATATTACGCATCTTCTCAAACACAGCGAACCACTACCGGGTTGCTTACATTTTCCTGTTTCAGTATGTTGACACTCACTGATGAAACGAGAGCAGAGATGAACGTGGATGTTTTGCGTTTTCATTGTAGCAGATGGTTTGTCGGGACATCAGCAGTTGTCTTTGCCGCTCTCTTTCTGGTTGGATGCAGCGGGAGAGACGAGCGAGTGACATCCTATCCCAATGGCCGGGTGAAAGAGCGATGGCATGAAAGGACCGTCGGACCGAACAGGGTCGTGAGAGATGGAAAGTACGAAGCTTTCTATCCGGACGGTGCGAGACAAACCGTAGGAGAGTACAACAATGGAGATAGTCTTGGTGTGTGGCTGGAATGGTATATGATTGGAGGGAACAAGTCAGAGAGGACGTATGGCGAACAGGGAAAGTTGAGGGGGAGAGCTATCGTCTGGATGCCAAGCGGCGATACACTTGAATTCAAGACGTTCAACGATCTTGGCGAACTCGATGGACGATATGCTGCGTTCTGGCGCGATAACGGTGAGGTGCGTGAGCAGGGGGAATACAAAAATGGCAGGCGTGACGGAATATGGACAAAGTGGTACCACAATGGTCAGATGGAGCACGGGCGTGAGTATGATCGGGGACGGTCGGTTGGACAGTGGATTGATTTCGGTGTTGACGGGCGTGTTGCATCGAACCGCGAGTTCTTGAGAGATCTTCCTGCTGAACTCTCGGATGTTTGGGGAGAAGCTCTTGTGGATGGAGTTCCAATCGGGAAGTCATCCATCTTCCAACGGAGTGATCGCCGGGTCGACACGATTGCGGCGGACGAGCGTGACTATGGCCAACTTCAGAAGAAAGGGCTGGACTGGATCGTCCCATTCAAGTGGCACTCGCCTCGTTTTGGAACGATCGAGAAGCAACGAACAGATACGCTCTATGTTTGGAAGCGACGCTAGGATGGCTGCTGAAAAGGTCGTCATCGACTCAAGTCCCAGCCCGCCTCCATAGGTCAAAGTTGGGCTGGCGGGGACGCCTTTGAAAGCGCGAAACCCTTCGGGTTTTGTAGATATTGAGCCGTCCGATTTATCGGATGGCGCTGCAAAACCGCTTTCAGGCATGCTGCCAGGAACTCCTTGCTTCCAATGGTGGAACGAGGTTTCCTTGATTTCACTTCTCAGACTTTTCTCTTACTTTCCCCTCACGCAGATGCACGGTAGTAGGTCAGTTACCCATGAGTAATGTCATTTGCCGTATCGCCCACGTTTAAGAAACCTCATCTACTCTTGTCAATGGAGGATCCAATGTCTCACGAGTACGAATTCATGAATCGGATGACTGTTGTCCCACATAGCCGACGAACGTACTTTGTATGTGTGCTTCTCTGCGCTGCAAGTCTTGTCGGTATCGCTCACGCCCAGGCTCAATATGCTGCGCCGGTTGAACGGTCTGGCTATCAGAGAGTCACATCGTATGATTCTCTCCAGGCATTCCTCAAAGTCATTGGATCAACTGGCATGGTTCGCGTTGAGCCGATCGCAAAGAGCAGAGGCGGAAGAACTCTCACCGTGGCAAAAGTATCTTCGTCGAAGAACTTCGGACAAAACCCGTGCAAGCTGAAAGTGCTTCTCTTCGGGCAGCAGCATGGTGACGAGCACACGGGGAAGGAAGCCCTGTCGATACTGCTTGCCAAGTTTGCTTCGGGAAACCTCAACGCCCTGCTGGACAAGATCGATCTTCTTGTAGTCCCCCAGATGAATCCTGACGGCAGCGAACTCTACCAACGACGCACGACGGACAGTATTGACCTCAATCGCAACCATGTATTACTTACGTCTCCGGAAACGCGGGCGCTGCACGATCTCTTCTATCAGTGGCTGCCGCAGGTGACGCTCGACGTCCATGAATACACGACGATGAGCCGTTCTTGGAGTGACTCCGGATTCGTCAGGATCGCTGACACGCAGCTGGGGATGCTGACGAACGCCAATACATCGCCGGAAATCCGGGATCTTCAGCACAACAACATTTTCCCCTATATCGCCGGATACATGCATGGTCAAGGGTATTTTTTTCAGGAATACATTGTCGGCTCCCCGAGTGATCGTGTCCGTCACAGCACGACGGAGATCAACGACGGCAGGCAGAGCTTCGGCATCCTGGGGACGGTTTCCTTCATCCAGGAAGGGATAAAATGGAGGACGAGGGAAGACCAGCTGGAGAGACGTGTGAAATCGCAACTTGCATCAATTCGTGCTCTCCTGGAGTACTGCTCGAGGAACTCGGAGAAGATCATGCAGATCGTATTGCATGAAAGAGCCCGTCTGCTGAAACTCGCAGGTCAACCGATTGCCGTCAGGATGGACCACTTCAAGGGAAAAGGAGAGCTTCAGATTCCCGTCAGGATGGTCAGTTCACAGCGTGACACCGTTTGGCAGGTAAGACCATACCATGGTGAGGTCAGGATGCTGAAGAGTACTCTGTTGCCGGAAAAGTATATCATCGAACAGAAAGACTCTGCGATTGTTCAACTCCTCCATCGTCATTATATCAGGGTCGAAAAAGTGACCCAGGAAAGCCGGGTGAATGTCACGGCCTATGGTATGGACAGTACAAGCCGATCAGAAATTGAAGAGGAGACTCAGCCGCTCGTTTCGGTGAGCAGCCGACCAATGACCAAGACGTTGAAGCCCGGTGATTTCATCATACCGACGAACCAGCTTCAGTCGATGTTGCTGGCAATTATTCTCGAGCCGGAATCGATGTGGGGACTGACGAAGTACGACCAATTTGGATACCTTCTCAAAGAGAAGCAGTACCCGGTGATGCGCACGCGTTGAGAATTTCGTCGCTCCAAAGAATCAGTTGCTGAAGAGAACAAAAAAGGAGCTATCCCAAGAGCAACTTCCGTGGGTGTCACGAACCATTCCGTGACACCTTCTTGCCCATCAACGAGGGAAAAAAGTGTCAGGGTGTGGACCCTGACACCCCGAGGTGGCTTCTGAGTCAATCCCCGATTGTCTTGTTCAAACCGTTTTGATTTATTCTGTGGTGCGCAGGAGTTGCACGGGTCCCAGCAGGCCCGACGGGAGGAGCGTGGAATCCTTGGTGAAATGATTCCAGGTTGTGAATGCGTAGCGCCCTGGTGATGGACGCGGTTCGTTCTTCAGCACCCATTCGGGCATGCGAACGAGATTGCCTTTCTTTCCGAATTCACCATCGGGAGGAAGTTGTTCGTCGCCGATGAGACGGTTGGGCCAGAGATTTACAACTTCGATATCAAGCTTGTTCCCGGTCGGTTTGACGAAGTCGGTGATATCCACCCGCAATGGAGAGCACCAAAGGGTCGCAAGTACGTGGCCGTTTAGCTGCACGCGGGCAAGGTTCTTCACAATGCCCAAGTCAAGCCACAATCGCCGTTGTGCATTCGGATTGGCTTTCAAATCTCCAGCCACTCTCGGCATATCAAACGTCTTCCGATAGATGGCGGTGCCTGAATAGTACTTGATTCCCTCCTCCGGTCGCTGAGTCCAATCATCCAACCGCTCGAAAACGGCTCTCTCCGGACCTCCCCAGTGAGGATCGAAACTGACTTCCCATGAGCCGGCAAGTTCAGTCAGTGTTTGTGTCTCCGAGAAATTTCTGCCAGCGGGTTTTTGTTTTGCTCCTGAAGATCGAAATACAATGAAATATGACTGAAACGGCTCGAAACGAATATCAACGGATGTCGAGGCATCCTTCATCGTGAATTGAGGAAGGTTGCGGACTTTTCCGGTGAGAGCATCCCAAAGCTCAGGCTGCTTGCCCTTCACGCGGAAAAAGCATTCTGTGCTCACCACACGGTCTTCGGGGTTTGCAACGAAATAGATTTCCGTTTGACCGTCACGTCGATGAGCGTAGCGGAGAGGGACAGCAGACTCGAGATCCTGAGGCACGTGCATCTCGCCCAGCACGCGGCTGACAATCCGGAAGTCACCATACTGTTCGGGTTCAACCGCACCGTTCGGGTTTTTGACAAGAATCGGTCTTCCGTTTGGGTTGC
>JBGPAN010000355.1:0-4809 GCA_041480785.1 Bacteroidota bacterium
ATCCAGAGAATACCCCAACAACTTGACGGCTGTTGAATTCACAGTCAACAGTCGTCCCTGCAAATCATGAGTACAAATCAAGTCCTGGCTGTGCTCGACCAGATCCCGATACCGATCTTCGCTTTGGCGTAAATTTTCCTCCGCACGCTTGCGCACAATCCCCTGTGCGAGTGTGACAGCTGAGCCAGCCAAGGGACTTAGCGTCGGTTCAAGAAGCAATGTGCCTGCAAAGACAGTCAACACTCCTACTATTTGGTTTTCGACAAGAAGGGGAAGTCCCGCGTAGGCAATAATATTGTGGTGACGCGCCCATGAGGCATCAATCAATGAAGAACCATCGCGAATCGAATTACTCGCAACCGTCTGTCCTTCAGCTACAACCTTGCTGGCGAGCAAGTTTCCCATATGAATACATTCATCGGATTCTGAGCAGTGCGTACTGAGTTCTGCATGTGCTTGAAGCTCGAGGGAATTTGTTTCACG
The DNA here is from genome assembly GCA_041480785.1 of Bacteroidota bacterium. GTDB lineage: Bacteria > Bacteroidota > Ignavibacteria > UBA10030 > UBA10030 > UBA9647. The sequence goes on from JBGPAN010000355.1 coordinate 484, forward strand.
ATTCATGGTCCAAATGTGAGCACAAGCGATATCAAGGTTACGCGTGATCACCTCAGCGCTCTGCTGAAGTATCTCCCCCAGCGAAACCTGACGATTGATTGAATATGTCATCTCGCTTCGGAATTTGTGCAGTCGTGTTACATACGCTTGCTCTTCTTCTCTCTGCTTGCGCTCGGTGATATTTCTGACAAAGACATTTATGCCGATGACTTCGCCTTCGGCTGAATTTATCGGGCTCCAATCGAATTCATACTGGATGTCAACGTTCGGCTGCTGTTGTATCTCGGTAAAGCTTTCGCCGCTGAGAACGCGGTCAAAGCTGGCTTTGGCCAGGAGTTTGACTTCGGGAACATTGACATAATCCAACATGCACTTGCCGACCTCTATGTTGGCGTTATAAACCCTTATCATTTCCTGGCGATGGTTCTCGTTGAAAGCGAGATAGCGGTAATTCTTATCGAGCGCGAAAATAAGGGTATCTTTCACGCTATTAATGATCGAATTGACCAGAATGATCTGGCTTTTGATGCTTTCCTCCGCGCGCTTGCGTTCGGTGATATCGCGGACAACTACCTGAGTAGCAGTCTTTCCTCGGTAGGGATAAGGAATTCCGACAACGTCGACGTCGATAACCGTCCCATCCAACTTCACGAACTTTTCCTCATAGAGCGGAGCTTTTTTCCCATTTGCCACCTGCCGTATGCGCTCGATGACTCTGCTTCGACTATCCGGGTGCACAACATCAAGGATCGGTTTCCCAATGAGTTCCTGAGGACTCTGAGCTCCCACGAGCTTCGCCCCGGCGAGGTTTACGAAGACAAATTTGCCTTCAGAGTGTACCGCAATCGCATCAGGCGATCCTTCCACAAGCCGGCGATATCGCTCCTCGCTTTCCTGTAATGCATCCTTGGAACGCTTTCTTCTTTCCTCAGACTTTTCGATCTTTTTGAGCTTCGGGCGCAGAGTTCTTAGCTCACGGACAAGCTGCGCTTTGGTCTTTCGTTCGTCTGTCATGACTTGCCTCCCGGCGATCGTCAACTCAATTACATCTGGAAAGCTCTAACAAGGCAGGACTATATGCTAGTGCCACTTCTAAAAATAGATCTTGTAGTCAAAGAGGCACAGTGCCCGTTTCCAATTGGATGTTCTTGATCGAAAACACAAGATGACTTTCTGGAAACGGCACTAGCATCGGTGGGGTAGGACTATTCTGACATTGAAGAATTACGAAAATGAATGACAAAGTCAATGTGCGCGCAAATGGACGGCTAGATAAGCGCGTAATCGCATCGAGAAGGTGGACTTCACATGCTCAGTCGTCACCAGAATTCAGCGAAGATCAGGATGACAACTGTGAAGCGACCCGTTGGGTCAGATCCTTCGAATCGACAAAAAACGTCGATCCTCAGGATGACGACTGGGAAACGTCGTCACTTTGCGAACACCATCTTCTTCGTCTCGACGAAATTGCCGGCGCGGAGCCGGTAGAAATACACTCCACTTGGGAGCGATGAGGCATCCCAACGAACAGTGTACACTCCACCCGGACGCAACTCGTTAACAAGCGTGCTGATCTCCCTTCCGAGGACGTCGAACACTTTCAGAGTCACCAATTCTCCGCCGGAGGCGGATCCGCCTTTGGCGGAGAAATTCCCAATTCCCGCATGACCGGCAGGCAGGCGAAATTCGAAATTCGTTGTTGGATTGAACGGATTTGGATAATTCTGGTAGAGGATGAACGATTGGGGCACGTCGCTGGATGATGTTTCAACTGACGTTGCCGGTCCGTTACGAAAAACCCCTCCTCCAAATGTACCCGCGTACATTTGCCCGGTCGGACTGATCGCAAGAACTGAGACGATAGTGCTTGTTATGCCCGTATTGAACGCACTCCATGTCCCGCCTCCGTCCGTCGAACGGAACACCCCGCCGTACGTCCCTGCGAACACATGCCCCGCCGAATTGATTGCAAGTGCGTTCACACTGAGGTTCGCCAGGCCCGTATTCGCCGCCGACCAGCTTGTCCCGTTATCGGTCGAGCGGAATACTCCCCCATTCGTCCCGGCATAGATCGGCCCGCTCGAGCTGATCGCCAGCGAGTTGACGCGCGTATTCGTCAAGCCGGTGCTCGCCGAGGTCCAGACTCCTCCGTTGTTCGTCGAGCGGAAGATTCCCCCTGTAGTCCCTGAAAAAATCTGACCGCTTGTGTTGAGGGCGAGACAGGCAACGACGAGATTCGTCAAGCCGGAATCAACCGGAGTCCAGGAGTTTCCGGAATTCGTCGAGAGGTAGACGCCACCTCCGTAAGCCCCCGCGAAAATCTCACCGGTCGATTTGATCGCAAAAGCATAAATGCTGTGCAGATCTTTGATAACCTCTGTCCAATGTGTCCCATTATCTGTCGACCGGTAGATAGATCCACCAACACTTCCACTGAACACCTGACCGGTCGAGGCGACTGCGACAGAATACACTGTGCCCGTTCCGACGCCGAAATTTATCGGAACCCAGCTCCCTCCGTTGTCAGTTGAGCGGTATGTACCTCCGCTCTCCGTTCCTGCAAAAATCGGTCCGCCGGGGGCAATCGCCAGAGCATACATGAAGGAGTAGATCATGCCGGAGTTGATCGATGCCCAAGTCGCGCCGTTGTCCGTCGATCGGTAGATCCCTCCGCCCCCCGCTCCGGCAAAAATGTGGCCACTCGAATTGACGGCGAGAGAAAAAAAGATCGAACCCCCTAAGCCCGTGTTCATTGCTGTCCAGGATGCTCCGCCGTTATCGGATCGGAAAATTCCCCCGGTATAGGTTCCCGCAAAAACCTGTCCGCTTGAATTCACTGCAAGAGACAGGATATCAGTCCCCGTCAGTCCGGTGTTCGATGGAGTCCAGGTTCCCCCATTATCGATCGACCGCATCACGCCTTCGGAGAACGTCCCCGCAAATACTCCTCCCGTTGGGCTGAACGCAAGGGAGAGGACAGTCGAGCTCACAATTCCCGATTGCGTCCAGGTGGCTCCGTTATCGCCAGACCGATAGACTTCGCCATTCGTGCCTGCAAAAATCACGCCGGTCGATTGAATCGCTACTGCATAGATGGTTTTTGTCGGGAGGCCCGTCTGCACCCAGCTCGCTCCGTTGTCGGTGGAGCGGTAAATGCCTCTCTCGGTCCCGGCTATCATATATCCAATTGAATTGATCGCAAGAGAAGAAGCAACAGGGTACGGAGACGGAAATCCATTCGTCATCGGAGTCCAGGTCGATCCATTATTGGTCGATCGAAAAACACTCCCTATGAGAGTCCCGACAAAGACTTGCCCGGTGGAGTTGATTGCAAGTCTTGGACTCGTTGAAATGCCCACGCTCAGAGCAGTCCAGGATCCGCCGTTATCTGTGGAACGGTAGACACCGTTGGAGGTCGAGACAAAAACATGACCGCTTGAATTGAAGGCGATTGCGCGGCCATCGCCCACGAAGGGTCCGTTGGTCTGCTGCCAGAGATCCTGGACAGGGGCTTGGGCGACAAGAAAAAGGGAAAGAACAATTCAGGACGCGAGAAGAGTATTGGTAGAGACCTTCGTCATTGGATCCTCCATTACGTGAATGTGGATCAACCGTAGGACTCAATCATCGGTGCATTCTTTGGGCGGACTGGAATACCAATCTGAAACATGGACCAATGACATGAATGGAAGCACGCGGATCGCACACGGCTTGCGGATTGTTGCCTCGTCCGGGAGTGGCTCCCCTCCATCCCCCTATGCACTGTACGCTCTGGCTGCCAGAAGCGCAACACCAAAGTTCTGTATTATTGTCTCGGGCACAATAGATATTGATTTTACAGAACTTGGAAGCTATTTCAATTAGATCGGAGCATTTGGCTGGATACAGACTGTTTGCGGGATCTCAAATGGATTTTTATTCAATTGCATGAAACAAAAGAGGGTGACCGCTCGCGCGACCACCCTCTTGATTCATCTTTTCGTGGACAGGGACGGAATCGAACCGCCGACACATGGATTTTCAGTCCATTGCTCTACCATCTGAGCTACCTGTCCGAATTTTTCTAGACTTAGCAAGCGCTAGCGAAACTAAGTCTATGAAAAATTCAGGATCCCGACTCCTGAGCGAGTCCCCGATTTTTGGGGACGAGCCGAAGGATTTGTCGGGACCCGAACCCTCAAAAAACCGAGGATTCGGTCGACTTGCCTCCCCTTCAACAGGGCAGGCGCAGGTCCCTATGACCATTGGTCCACCACCATCAGCCGTTTCCAGCTTCAGGTTTTACAACATACAACAGAATCAGCCGAAAATCAATATCTGATTCGC
>JBGPAN010000356.1:0-4797 GCA_041480785.1 Bacteroidota bacterium
CCTTGAAGTTCACCGAGCGGGGCGGCATCACAGTGCGGGTGATCGACAATGATTTGCGTCAGCCGATATGGATAGAAGTGAGTGACACCGGAGTGGGAAATCCGAAGGAGCGGTTTGATGCTATTTTTGAAGCCTTCTAGCGCGTCCAACCTCCGGGCGGATCTGAATCCGAAGGGACAGGACTCGGTTTGACGATTTCCCGCTCTCTGTGCTCATTGATGGGGTACGAAATCAGTGTGGAAAGCGAAGTAGGGAAGGGCTCAACGTTTGCTGTCCACCTCACGAAGACTCTCGCAGCGGCACATTCTTAGGAATCCATCAATCTCTCACCACCTGCGTCCGTTGCGCAGTTTCTCCGCAACGGAGCGGCGGCGCATACTCTTACTTTTTGATGTCGAGCAGTTCGACTTCGAAAATCAATGTGGCATTTGGTCCGATGTCCTGGCCTGCACCATTTTCGCCATAGCCGAGATTGGAAGGAACGAATAACTGCCATTTTGATCCGACCTTCATCTTCTGCAACGCTTCCGTCCACGCTGCAATGACCTGATTCACGGGGAACGTTGCGCGTTGGCCACGCTTGTAGGAACTGTCAAACTCCTTGCCATTGACCAACGTGCCGCGGTAATGAGTAACCACCGTGTCGGTTGCCTTCGGTGACTTGCCTGTTCCATCTTTCAGGATCTTGTATTGCAGGCCGCTGGGCAACGTGATGACGCCAGCTTTCTTCTTGTTCTCAGCGAGGAAAGCGTCCCCTTCTTTTTTATTCTTTTCGCCGGCGATCTTTTGCGTTTGGTTCATCTTGGCCATCATCTCCTTTTGCCACGCCGCCATCGTTTGCTGCATGACGCTGTCCGATAATGCCGGCTTTCCGTCTCCCAGGCCGTCCTTGATGCCGCGCATGAGAAGATCGAGGTCAACTTCAATGAGTTGGCGCTTCATGTTCCGGCCGATGTCGATGCCAATGCTGTAGCTGACTTTTCCCTTTTGCGTTTGGAGGGTCTCTTTTTGTTGGGTGAAAAGGGCCATCGGCAGGAGAAGAAGAAACACAAGTGTAGTGATGGATGATTTCAACGATGAATCCTTTCTCTGGAGGTGAAATGATTGGGTAGGGTCGACCCACGACTATTTGTATGATGGTACGATTTTTTTCCCGCAAACTGAAACAGATTGTAAAATTCCTCAACGGCGGCGTTTCTTCGGGTCTGGCTGAGGCGGTCCAAATAAACCTTCAGCAGAGGCTTGACATCGATGCGACAAAATCGTATACTATTTGTAGAATGAATTCAAGCAGATCATATCTCAATCAGCAATGGGCTTGGCGGTGGCCTTGGCGTCAGTTCGCGTTTCAGGTACCGTAGCCTAATCTTCGATTAACTTCTCAAACGGTGGAAACGCGAAATGGAGCGTTCCACCGTTTCTTTTTGTACCCTTCGTTTTCCCCGGCGGAACCTCCTGCGATCGTTTTCACCACTTCATTCACCATTCAATCATGGAGGTTCTCTTATGCAACGCAAAATCACACTTGAAGAACACGAAATTCCAACGGCGTACTACAACATTCAGGCAGATTTGCCGAAGCCACTCGATCCTCCCCTGCATCCGGGGACGAAACAGCCGATCGGTCCCCAGGATCTTGCCCCCATTTTCCCCATGGAGCTGATCAAGCAAGAGGTCAGCAAAGAACGATTTATCGAAATTCCCGATGAGGTTCGAAGCGCCTATGCAATGTTCCGGCCAACTCCGCTGTTTCGGGCGCTCGAACTGGAGCGGGCACTCGATACTCCTGCTCAGATCTACTACAAGTACGAAGGGGTGAGTCCAGCCGGCAGCCACAAGCTCAATACGGCACTTGCACAAGCCTTCTACAACAAACAGGCAGGCATCAAGCGACTTGCGACAGAAACGGGAGCAGGTCAATGGGGAAGTGCCCTCAGTTATGCCTGCAACTTTTTTGGACTTGCCTGTAAGGTCTATATGGTGCGCGTCAGCTATGACCAGAAACCATATCGCCGATCGATGATTCGCACGTGGGGTGCTGAGGTCGTGGCAAGTCCCAGCACCGACACAGCGTCCGGACGCGCAGTCCTTGAGCGCGATAAGAACTCCACGGGGAGCCTCGGCATCGCGATCAGCGAGGCAGTAGAAGATGCTGCGGGCCGAGAGGACACGAACTACTCGCTGGGAAGCGTTTTGAACCATGTGCTTCTGCATCAGACCATCATCGGCCTGGAAGCGAAACAGCAACTCGCGAAGGCAGGAGCCTATCCCGATGTCGTGATCGGTTGCGTTGGAGGAGGATCGAACTTCGGAGGAATCGCACTTCCTTTCATCAAGGACAAGATCGATGGGAAGCCGGTTCGCGCGATCGCTGTCGAGCCGGCGTCATGCGCTTCGTTGACCAAGGGTGAATTCCGCTATGATTTCGGCGATCTTGCCGGTCTGACCCCGCTGCTTCCGATGTACACTCTCGGTCACGATTTCGTCCCGCCTGCGATCCATGCCGGCGGATTGCGCTATCACGGAATGTCACCCATCATCAGTCGCTTGTATCTGGATCGATTGATCGAAGCGCTGGCATACGAACAACAGGAGGTCTTCGAGGCGGCTGTTTTCTTCGCTCGCTCGGAGGGTATTATCCCCGCGCCTGAATCGGCTCATGCTATCAAAGCGGCCCTTCAGGAAGCTCAGCAGGCGAAGGTCGAAGGAAAGAAGAAGGTGATCCTCTTCAACTTGAGCGGACACGGCCACTTCGACATGAGTGCGTACGATGCCTTTTTTGCGGGCACTCTCAATGGATCAAAACAGGTGGCATGAATCAGGATCCAGACAAAGTCGAGAAGTACGGGCTCTTCCTCATTGGGGGAGCCCTCGCTTTTATTGTCCCGGTGTTGCAAGTGTTCCATTGAACAAGTACCTTCGATCTGCATCCTTCCTGGAAAAGTCCACCATCGTCACATGGAGGAACTCTTATGAACCGCACGGTCCGAATTCTCTGCTTCCTCATCATCGGAGGTTTTATGGCGAACGAGGCAATCGCACAAGGCAACTCTTTCAATGGACTCCATATGGGGCTGGGTAATCTCTCTCGGCTCTCGAAAGCCAAGACCCGGTCCATCTCCGCTGAGAACTTCACGGGGGAAAAAGGAAAAGCGGGGATGGCGACGACCGGTACAGGCGAAAAGGCCGGAAGAGAATTGGGACAGGGTTGGAAAATCTCCCCGTCTGTCCGGATAGCAAAAAAGACGGTCTTCACAATGGCTGAGATCGCCGGGCCGGGCGCCATCCAACATATCTGGATGACTCCGAGCGGAACCTGGCGTTACACCATCATGCGTATCTATTGGGATGGAGAGAACGAACCTTCTTTGGAAGTGCCCGTAGGTGATTTCTTTGGCAATGGTTGGGGATCGTTCGCCCCGATTTCCTCCGTCCCTGTTGCTGTGAACCCGGGAAGCGCTTTCAACTGCTACTGGGAAATGCCATTCAGAAAATCGTGCAAGATCACGATGGAGAACATCGGAGAAAGCGACATGACGCTGTACTATCAGGTCGACTATACGCTCACGGAAATCCCTGCAGATATCGGCTATTTTCACGCTCAATTTCGTCGCGTCAATCCACTTCCCTACAAGTCCGTCTACACCATCCTCGATGGCGTAAAGGGATGGGGGCACTATGTGGGAACCTATCTCGCATGGGGAGTGAACAATGGAGGCTGGTGGGGGGAAGGCGAGATCAAATTTTTTCTTGACGGAGATGACAAGTTTCCGACGATCTGCGGAACCGGCACCGAAGATTATTTCTGTGGTTCATATGGTTTCGAAAATCCAATCACTCACCAGTATCAGGAATTCACCTCGCCCTACGCAGGGCTGGCGCAGGTCATCCGACCTGATGGAGTCTATCGTTCTCAAGAGCGGTTTGGTCTCTATCGATGGCACGTTATGGATCCCGTCCGATTCGAGAAAGATCTGAAAGTGACGATCCAGGCTCTTGGCTGGCGATCAGAGGGACGATATCTTCCGCTTCAGGATGACATCGCTTCGGTTGCGTATTGGTATCAGACCGAACCACATGCGCCATTTCCGAAGCTTCCCGACAAAGACTATCTCGAAATTCAATAGAAGCAACTTGCAGAGGGTTGTCATGGAACTCGCGCAACTTCTTCATGATTCATCTGATGAGATTCTTGCGGCTGCAAACCTGGCCGTCGAGCGCACGCACTTGAGAAATTACGTCCGCGATGGAAAAGAGCACACGCATCAACGGTTGAAGGCGCTCTTTGTCCTGACAACCAGGGCCGTCAAAGAACGCAACCTGGGGCCGATGATTGCTCATGCGGAGACGATTGCACGCGAACGGTTCAACGCCGGGTTTGACCTCGCCGAGGTTCAAACCGCATTCAACGTCCTCGAGGAAGCAATGTGGACGCGAATTGTTCAGACCGTGCCCCCCAGCGAGTATAGCGAAGCCTTGGGGCTGGTCAGCACGGTCCTCGGGGCAGGGAAAGATGCCTTGGCGAGGACGTACGTTACGCTGGCGAGCAAATCCCGCGCCGGATCGTTGAACCTCCACTCACTGTTTGCAGGTACAGAAGGAGCTTGAAAGAACAATCACTCTCGTCGAACCGCAACCAGGGATAGTGCAGAATGCCATTCATCGGTGAGCTCTGCGGATTGTTAACAGCGGTGTGCTGGTCGGGGAGCTCGCTTGCATTTTCTGCGGCGACGCTGAGAGTGGGGCCGATCAGACTGAATGTTACCCGTCTGATTTTCGCGGCAGCTCTGCTCTTCG
>JBGPAN010000357.1:0-4797 GCA_041480785.1 Bacteroidota bacterium
CCTGTGGAAAAGTAATCCTTTCTTCGAACGTACCCCCAACGACTCCAAAGCCCCCGGCCCAGTACTTGGGCAACCCGCATTCCTATGGACAAATCAGTAAAACAGTTTGACGAAGAGTTGCACGATTTTCTTCAAGGCGCAGGCGCCGGAGCGACGTACCCTCCGAACTGCTTCATTGCGATGAAGGCGGAAACTATCCATTATGAATCGCGCACTTCGCTGACCGTGAGATTTCCTGTTCTCGAAGAAAGCCTGAACCCCTTGCGGACCATGCAGGGAGGATTCATCGTTGCTGCATTTGATAACGTGTTTGGCCCGTTGAGCTATGCTGCCGCCCGATGTCCCTGCGTCACCATGAACCTGAGTGCTCAGTTCATCCGCCCAATTCTCGCGGGCGATTGGCTGACCATCACCGCAAAAGTCGTTTCTCGTGGAAATCGAATCCTGTATATGACTGCGGAAGCGTTCAATGGGAAAACCAAACTGATCGCGACTGGTAGCGCGAATGCCATGATGCTGAAACCTGAGCCAAAAGTGTCATCCTGATGGTGATGCTCCAATGACGTTCGACGACAAACGGGCCGTGTTGGTGGCATCGACCACCGCGGCGTTTCTGACACCGCTGATGGCTTCCTCTGTCAGTGTCGCACTCCCATCGATTGGCCGGGAGTTTGCGATGGACGCCATCTCGGTCAGCTGGGTGGCAACCTCCGCCGTTCTCGCTGCAGCAATGTTTCTTGTCCCCTTCGGAAGACTCGCCGACATCTACGGTCGAAAAAGGATCTTCAACTACGGTGTCGTCACGTTCACGATCTTCTCGTTTCTCAGCGGCATTGCCCCCACCGGAGCCACTTTGATTGCGTCGCGCACAATGCAGGGAATGGGCGCGGCAATGATTTTTGGTACCAGCGTCGCGCTCCTGACATTAGCTTATCCACCTGCCGAGCGTGGACGCGTTCTGGGCATCAATGTTGCAGGGACCTACACCGGACTTTCCCTCGGACCGTTCATCGGGGGTTTCCTCACGCAACACCTCGGTTGGAGGAGTATCTTCTTCCTCAACGCGATTCTTGGGCTTCTCATCATTGTGCTGGTCATGTGGCGCCTGAAGAGTGAATGGGTAGAAGCGCGCGGCGAAAAGTTTGATATCCCCGGATCTCTTCTGTACATGGCCTCATTGACAGCCCTGATGATCGGCTTCTCGAAGCTTCCGGGGAGCCTTGGAGTCTGGGGTGTTGGCGCAGGCCTTGGCAGCCTTCTTGGATTCGTGTTGTGGGAAAAAAGAACCCTGAAACCACTCCTCGACATCAAACTCTTCGCCCGAAATCCGGTCTTCACTTTTTCGAATATCGCAGCGCTCATCAACTACTCCGCTACGTCGGCAGTGACATTTCTGGTGAGTTTCTATCTGCAGTATATCAAAGCCCTTAGCCCGCAGACTGCAGGTCTGATTCTCGTTGCACAGCCCATCATGATGGCGCTCTTTTCTCCACTGGCGGGCCGCCTCTCTGATTCTGTGGAGCCGAGAGTTGTTGCGTCGATCGGCATGTCGATTATTGCCGTTGGGTTGGGATTGCTCGCGATGGTGGGGAGGGAGACGTCCACGGTGTTGGTGACGATCTATCTCCTTCTGCTTGGGTTTGGATTTGCACTGTTTTCTTCTCCGAATACAAACGCCATCATGAGCTCGGTGGAGAAAAAATTCTACGGTGTCGCATCGGCGATGTTCGGCACGATGCGATTGACAGGGCAAATGTTGAGCATGGGGATCGTGATGCTCATTTTCGCACTCGCCATCGGCAACGTTCAGATTACGCCCGAATATTATCCAATGTTCCTGCAAAGCATGCAAATCGCGTTTGTTGTCTTCTCTGTCTTATGCGTCTTCGGAGTCTTTGCCTCCCTCGCCAGAGGAAAGATGCGGTAAGACAGACAATTGACCCAGTGACCGTTGAACAACACGAGGTCGTTATGAAACAGCTTGCCCGTTTTTCCCTTCCCGCAATCGCCATCCTTGTATTCGTCTTTTCCGCTGCCGCGCAGTATGCGAAAGTTTCCAGCGGTTCGAAGATCATGATCTCGGCACATCCTCTGGCTGCGAAAGCCGGCATGGAAGTGTTCAGAAAGGGGGGCAATGTCGTTGATGTTGCGGTTGCGGTGGCGTATGCTCTCGGCGTTGTTGAACCGCACGGCTCCGGCATTGGCGGAGAGGGGATGATGCTCATCTATGATGCGAAGCAGAAGAAATCCGTCATCGTCGATTTCAAGGGGATCTCGCCTCAGGCTGCTTCCTATCGTACTCTCGACCTTGAGAAAAAATCCGTATGGGCGCGGTCTGCGAAAGGTGCATCCGTACCAGGAGCCATAGCCGGGCTTGAACTTGCGCGCGAACAATTCGGGAAATTGGATCGCACAACGGTTCTCCAGCCCGCCATTGACTACGCGATCAAAGGGTTTGCAGTCGATAGTACTCTTGCACTCAATCTGGAATCGTATCGTAGAATCCTGGAAAAGGATCCCTATACAAAGAACATCTACTATCCGGGGGGCAAGGTTCCGAAGGTTGGCGCTGTTGTCAAGAATCCCGATTATGGCAAAACACTCATCCGGATTCAGACACAGGGAGTCGACGCTTTCTACAAAGGAGACATTGCTGAACGCATTGTCCGTGACATGCAGAGACGCGGTGGATTCTTCTCGAAAGAAGATCTGCTGGCTTATAAGCCTATCATCCGTGAGGCGCTGATCGGCAACTATCGCGGATATGATATTATCACGACTCCTCCCCCGTGCGGAGGCATGCTGTTGGTCGAAGCACTCAATATCCTCAAGCATTTTGATCTGAAGGAATGTCGCAAGAACGATGAATATAACCTGCACCTGTTCGCCGAGGTGTTCAAGCTGGTGTTCAAGGACGAGCAGACCCATAACGGCGATCCCGAGTTCAATAAGATTCCAGTGAAAGAGGTAATGTCGGACGAATTCGCGTTTCAGAGGTTTCTCAAAATCAACCTCGCGCATACAATCCAGGCCCAGCAAATTGAAGCCGGCACCATAGACGACAAGAACACCACACAACTGTGCGTCATGGATGCTGATGGCAACACGGTCTCGCTGACGATCACGCTCAGCAGTTTGTTCGGTACGGGCCAGACAGTTGAAGGAGCAGGTTTCATTCTGAACAACGAGATGCAGAACTTCAATACCGATCCGAAGCACTCCAACAGTCTCCAACCACACAAGCGTGTCGTTACCAGTCTCGTACCGACGATCATCGCCAAAGACGGCCGACCAATGTATGTGATCGGTACTCCGGGGGGTGATCTCATCATTTCGACAATCGCTCAGGTCATCGTCAATTTGATCGACTTTGAAATGCCGCTGCGTGAAGCGATCTATGCTCCGAGAATGTTCAGCATTTTCACGCAACCGGAGCTGGAAATCGAGGGAGGCCACAGGGAGACGAGCTATCGTTTGCTAGTGCTGGTTCTAGAAAATAAGGTTGTACTTGGTTGAGACGTTTAGCACATTAGGGGGCCCACAAGAAGAGGAGTCCCGACAATGTGCTTGTATGTTCGTTCTTTGAAACTGAAGGAAGGCCGGAAAATCCAAGCCATCCTACGCCGTGGAAAGAATCGGACGGCGATACGCCGCGCTCAGGTAATCCTGATGTCAGCGCAAGAAATGCGGGTCAAAGAGATCGCCCTTCAGACTCTCTTGCATCCCGAATATGTTCGCCGACTTATTCGACGGTTCGACATCGAAGGGCTCCGGTTGTTTGAAGAGCGCCCTGGCCGCGGTCGTCCCGGCGAGTTCTCCGATGAGATCAAGGCCGAGATCGCAGAAATAGCTCAATGTCCACCGTCGTTGTTGCGTCAACCGTATAGCCGTTGGTCACTGGACAAACTTCAGGTCTACCTGATCAAGACAAAGGTTGTCTCAAAGATCAGCATTGAGACGTTGCGAACAATCCTCAAAGAACAACGTGTCAGCCACCAGCGGACCAAGACGTGGAAAGAGTCAAATGATCCGGACTTTGAAGGTAAAAAAAACGACTGACCCGGCTTTACCGGCACCGTCCCAAGGGATCGCGTGTCGTTTGCTTTGACGAATTTGGCCCGTTCGAACTGCGTCCACAGTATGGAATGCACTGGGCAGGACGCAGGCATCCACAGCGTTTGCCTGCAACCTACACCCGATATCACGGGGTGAGGCATTTACTGGCGTTCTTTGATGTCTACCGTGACCAGTTCTGGGGATACTTCTTTCAGCGCAAGCGCTGGCAAGAGACTCTTCGTGCGTTCAAACGTTTACGAAAACGTTATCCCCGACGAATACGAATCTATCTCATTCTCGACAACTTTTCACCGCACAAGCGTCCAGAAATACGACGCTGGGCACGAGAAAACAATGTTTGCTTGGTTTGGACGCCGACCAATGCTTCTTGGCTCAATCGGATCGAATGCCAGTTCACTGAAATCAGGAAGTTCAGCATCGATAACACCTTCTACAAAACGCATCGTCAGCTTCAACGCGCTGTACGTAGGTTCATCCGTTATCGCAACAAGCGCCAGCGTAACAAGGCAAAAAAGAAAACTCAACCTTAATTTATAGACCCGGTACTAGATAAAGCCTGTTTCCCTTGATGCCCCCCTTTGTTCCGATTTCAGATGTTTGAAACGCATTAGAAAACGAGAAATCCGCTGAGTAGAAATCTTCTTTTCCATGTCGATCATAAATGCTCTGGCGTAGGCCGGAGCAAATTACAGTTCTGCATCCAGGCATCTTGAGCTCCAG
>JBGPAN010000358.1:0-4765 GCA_041480785.1 Bacteroidota bacterium
AAGCGAGGCGTTGTTGATTGGGATGCATAGATCTAGCGGTTGTTGGTGGATACATCTACCACTTCGCTGGTTCTTTCTTGAGGAACGACTCAATCCCTTTTTTGCAGTCATCGGTCATGCGGGTGAGAGCATTGAGATTCGATGCATAGCTCAACGCATCATTGACGGACATTCCGTGGATTCGCGACAAGAGCTCTTTGATGAGTCCAAGGGAAGAGGAACTGCAATTCTTGACAAGTTCCATGGCAAGTGTCTGGCTGTACTGCTCAATCTCCGTCTCCGGAACGACGTAGTTCACCAGACCGATCCGCAGTGCCTCCTCGGCGGACATAATGTTACCACGGAGAGCGAGCTCACGGGCCCGCCCTTCGCCCACACGCCGAACGAGAAAGAAGATTACTATCGCCGGAATGAACCCGAGCTTGACCTCGGTATATCCAAAATGAGCCGTCTCTTTTGAGGCAACGATGATATCGCAGACGGTTGCCAGACCACACCCTCCGGCCAGGGCATTGCCCTGAACAACGGCGATGACAGGTTTACGCTGTGTGTAGATATGGAGGAACAACCTCATGAGAGTGTTCGAGTCCTGCTGATTCTGGTTGAAATCGTACTTCGACATTCGCTGAAGGTACTCTAAGTCTGCTCCGGAGCAGAAGGATTCGCCTTCCCCCTTGAGCAGAATCACCTTAACTTCGCTGTCGCGTTGTGCGCTCTGGAATGCAGAGGTGAGTTCGGAGATCATCTAGTCATCGAAGACGTTGTGCTTCTCAGGCCTGCTGAGGGTGATCGTGCAAATCCTGTGATCGATTTCGTATTTGATGCGGGTGTAGTCGGTCGAGAGGGTCATGTGCGAGGTCAAAGTACCAAGAAGGCCTCTGAAATGCAAGGAACGACTGGAGACAAAAATGGTCCCGACGCGGGTCGGGACCATTTGTTTCACAGGACCATGATGGTTTGCGTTGACTAGGCGTCGTAGTAGAGAAGGAACTCGTATGGATGAGGTCGCAGGGCCATCGGTGCGATCTCCTTCTCCTTTTTATACTGGACCCAAGTTTCGATCACGTCGTCTGAGAAAACGTCGCCGCGAAGCAGGAATTCGTGGTCGTTCTCGAGGGCTTCGAGGGATGCGGAGAGCGATCCGGGCGTAGAAGGAACGTCACGCAACTGCTCGGGGGTCATGTCATAAATGTCTTTGTCTAATGGCTTTCCGGGGTCTATTTTGTTGATGATTCCATCGAGACCCGCCATCAACAGTGCTGCAAAGCCGATGTAGGGGTTACAGGTCGGATCCGGGCAACGGAATTCGATGCGCTTCGCCTTCGGATTCGAAGAATACATCGGAATGCGGACGGAGGCAGAGCGATTACGTTGCGAGTAAGCGAGGTTGACCGGAGCTTCATATCCGGGAACGAGGCGTTTGTAGGAATTGGTGGTCGGATTCGTGATTGCGCAGAGCGCTGGAGCGTGTTTCAACAGGTCACCGATGTAGTACATCGCCATTTCACTCAAGCCGGCATATCCGCTCCCTGCAAACAGCGGCTTTCCCCCCTTCCACAAGCTTTGGTGGACATGCATGCCCGATCCGTTGTCGCCAAAGATCGGTTTTGGCATGAAGGTAACGGTCTTACCATGTTTCTTCGCCACGTTCTTTGTCACATACTTGTACAGAAGATAGTTGTCTGCCATTTTCACCAGGGTATCTCGACGCATGTCGATTTCCGTCTGGCCCGCCGTTGCGACTTCGTGGTGGTGCACTTCGACAGCAACGCCGACGGCTTCCATGGTTAACACCATTTCTGAACGGAGATCCTGCAGACTGTCGATGGGGGGGGCTGGAAAATAACCTTCCTTCATGCGAGGTTTGTGTCCCAGATTTGGCTCTCCGCTTGAACCGCTGTTCCATGCCCCTTCTTCAGAGTCGAGATAGTAGTATCCGAATTGCGTGGACTGGTCAAATCGTACGTGGTCAAGGATGAAAAACTCAGGTTCAGGACCAAAGAAGGCTGTGTCAGCCAGTCCCGTTGATCGCAGGTACGCTTCAGCTTTCTTGGCGATATGCCTGGGGTCTCGTGAGTAGCTCTCGTGGGTTATGGGATCCGCAATATCGCAGATCAGACTCAACGTTGGGACCGCCGTGAACGGGTCGATAAACGCCGATGCTGGATCGGGGAACAGAAGCATGTCGCTTTCATGGATCTTCTGGAATCCCCTGATGCTCGAGCCGTCGAAGCCTATGACATCTTCGAAAATGTCGGCAGAGAATTCTCTCGTCGTAACAGAAAAGTGCTGCCATTGACCGATGAGGTCTGTGAATTTGAGGTCGATGATCTTCACGGAGTGGTCTTTGATGGTCTTCATGACCTTCTCGACCCCCGATGAGGGTTTTGCGTTCTTGGGCATAGCGCTCCTTGCTGGGTGAGGATGAGTGATTATTTGTGAGAATGAAGTTTGATGACAGTCGTTTCTTTCGGACTTGAAAGAACGATGCTGGTTGTTGTCTTTGTGACGCCCGTCCAGGATTGAATTTTCGCGAGCAGTTTCTCGAGACTTGCCGTGTTTTCCGTGCGAATCTTCAGCAAGTGGGTCCCCTCTCCGGTGATTGCATGGCATTCAAGGATGTCTTCGGTACTTTCGATGTGATCGACAAACGAACCATAATGCTTGGAGGAGTCTATCGTCGCCAAGACAAATGCAGTGATATCCTTGCCAAGGGCTTTGTGGTTCAGTTTGGCGAAGTATCCCGTAATGATTCCTCCTTCTTCGAGTTTGCGAAGCCGTTCGCTGACGGCAGGAAGAGAAAGACCGACGCGATCTGCCAGATCATTCCTGCGAGTCCGGCCTTCTTTCTGGATGGTTTCGAGGATTTTCTGATCGATGTCATCGAGCATATTGCACACCAGTAGTTTATTAGGAAATACGGGGATGGCCTTTACTTAGTAAGCTAGAGGGCATCATTTGCTTACTAATATAAGGTACCGGGAGGACGATGTCAAGTCCTTTTCCACAACGGACTATGTACTTGGCAAAGCCAAAGGGCGATGGCCCCGCGGGTCTGGGGAGGTAGGCCGTGATTAAGGGACTATCTTACTTCTTCGGGGGTGGTGGAACGCGAGCGATCCGGCGCAATGCCTCGTCCAAACTCATTTCGAGTTGCGGGGGCTTCTCGCGCTTGATCGTTGTGGTACTGACGGGTTTTTGTTTTTTCATATCAGTTTGCATCATTGAATTTTGGATATACTCCATAAGAGCCATCGAAGTAAAGGGTATGACAAAACCAGGTGAGGTGCCGCTCATTGAACTTATCGTAGTACCCAATCAGGCCGAGCAAATAGACGCTTTCAGTGCCATTGGCGATTGCAACAGAATCGCCTCTCGTGAGAACGGCGTCTCCAACGAAGTCTTTGGTCGGAGAAATATTACTTCCGATAACATATCCTATGCTATCGCGTCGACTAGCCGCTCCCTTAAGTATGTTTGTCGCCCTATCAACCATGCCTGCATCGCCAACAACGAGACAGTGCATTACGACAACGTGACGGGCGGGAGTCTTCCCGAGATTGATATATTGATATTCGCCACGAGGTTTCTGACCAACACGAAGTTGAAAAGTCATTTCTTTCAAGACGACATAGGCGCGAAGATCGCTCTTGGTCAAATATTCATAGATCCGCGCGCTCTTTTTTGTTGTTTGCAGAGAACTATCAGCGAGAGCTATGGCTTGCTTCGAAATAATATCAGAAGAAGCGGCGTTTTGTTTGGCCAGATCGAGGGCGTCTGTCGTGGACTTAAGCGCCCTGACGTTGTCTTCATGTTGGACTATGCTGAACCAGATAAAACCACCAAGCGAGACGAGGCCAATGACGGTGAGTATGGTTTGAATGATAAAGTGGGGCTTTTCAAACCTGCTTTCTTCTACAACGAGAGCTTCCTCGGGGATAAGTACGGTTCTTGTATGATGTTGGCCTATCTGTTCCTCAACGCCGGTGCCGTTTTTGGCGTGTTTGCCGTCCTCAATTTCTTTGGAATTGTCTTGAACAGGCATGGGAAGATTGGAGCCTTGTTCTTCCTTCTTTCCCTTGCGTCTTTTTATGGTTGCCATGTATTCTTCAATTGGGCAAAATTCGTAGAATCACTATTTAGCGGTCAGGCGTGTGTAAGTCATTCTGCCATTGCAAACATTCAGCATCAACCCGAACCTTCGGGCATCTGCAATATGCTTAGAGTTACATCGAAACTCAAATTCGTCAACGTGCTTGTCTAAGTGCTTGCGGATGATGTGATGACAGAATCGGTAAACACCGCGTTTAAGCGTAGACCAAACGATTGAACAAGAAGAGTATGTTGGGAGATGATGCGGAAGGGTGTCACGATATTGAAGTTTCGAATCGCGAAAGACGTTGCTGCTACCTGCCGCTTTTCTTCTTCGCGCTCTCGCGCAGATCTGCAATGGCCCGCCTGATGTCGGGCTTTCGAAAGACCGATGTTCCTGCCACGAGCGTATCCGCTCCGGCTGCAGTGACCAGAGGTATTGTAGATGCGTCAATCCCGCCATCTACTTCCAAGCGAATGTCGCGCTTGGATGCCTTGATCATCGATTTGATCTCACGCATCTTCTTCAACGTGCCTGATAGAAACTTCTGGCCTCCGAATCCGGGATTCACGGTCATGACAAGAACAAGATCGATGTCAGATATGATCTCAGTGAGAGTTGAGGTCGGGGTCGCAGGATTGATGGCAACGCCCGGTTTGGCTCCGATTTCTC
>JBGPAN010000359.1:0-4760 GCA_041480785.1 Bacteroidota bacterium
CCGGTCTAGACCTCTGATGTACTTGCCATCCGCGGTCAAGGCATCACCGACATCGGAGGCGTCTGTGAGAATCCGGCGTGTGAAGAGCCCCCCGGCGCCACGGGGACCGGCAAGTGCCGCCAGCCTCACCCGCGCCTGTGCCACAATCTCAGACTGATCAGCGTAGTCGCGCACCAGGCGCTCATAGGCAGTGCGGGCCTCTGCATTGCCCAACTTCTCATAGCAGTTACCGAGGTGAAGGAGTGCTTTGGCACCAACTTGTTTGCTCGGCGCATGTTTATCTATGAGCGTTTTGTACACATCAATGGCCTTCTCCAACTCTCCTTTCACTTCTTCGAGTTGAATGCCTTTTTGATAGAGCTGTTCTGCCGTTTGAGCAAACGAACGGTCAATCGCCAACGCAAGAACCAGCAGAGCAATTATTCCACAAGCCAAAGTGTTTTTCATGGTGCCTCCTTATGGTAGTCGAAGAATTTCACCCACAAGGTGCAATCCCAGGTGCGAAAAGTCGCAATGGGAGTGTAAAAAGTTGTCAACACGATGTCAAAGTTATCCAGGCCGCCTATCCGAGGAATTCGTAACCGACGCCGTGGTGGGTCACAATGTGTCGCGGGTTGTCGACATCAGCTTCAATTTTCTGGCGCAGCTTGGCGATATGCGTGTCAACGGTACGGGTGTTCGGGAATGAGTCATAGCCCCAAACATGATTGAGGAGATCTTCACGGGAGACGATTTCCCCCGTCCGCTCGATAAAGTACTTCAGGATTTCGAACTCACGAGAAGAAAGATCGACGGGTTTTCCTTCCTTGCGGGCAGAGTGCTTTCTGAAGTCAATTTCCAATGGCCCAAGTCGGTACACTTCCGGGGTTTTCGCGCCAGTCTGCGCACGCCGAAGGACTGCTTTAATGCGCGCCAGAAGTTCCAGTACACCGAACGGCTTTGTCACATAATCGTCCGCGCCAAGCTCCAACCCGGTCACGATCTCCGCTTCCTGACTTTTCGCGGTCAACATGATGATCGGCACCGAAGGGATTTCCTCTTTGAGAAGTTTACATACTTCATATCCGTTTCGCTTGGGCAGCATAAGGTCAAGGATAACCAGATCGGGGTGCTCCTTGAGAGCCAGGCGGTAGCCTTTTTCTCCATCGTATGCAGCAAGCACCTGATATCCCCGCGCTTCGAGGTTAAATTTCAGCCCGGTGACCATGTCCTTTTCATCTTCTATGATGATGATTTTCTCCATTAGAGGGTTGCTCCGGTCTGTAAAGGAATTTTGACGGTGAAGATGCTTCCCTTCCCCTTATTCGATTCAACGCCAATCGTCCCACGATGCGCTTCGATGATGTGCTTCGTCAGTGCCAGACCGAGCCCTGATCCGCGCGTTTCCCGCGCTTTTTCATTCGGCACACGGTAAAACCTGTCGAAGATCCTGCCAAGAAACTCCTTCGGAATCCCCACACCATGATCTTCAACAACAATTATTGCGGCGGATCCGGCTTGAGATACGCCAACACGAATGTATTTGGCATCGTCCGAGTATTTCGTCGCGTTGTCGAGCAGGTTCAACACGGCTTGTGAAATCGCATCTTTGTCGATGAGTGCAAACAGTGGCTCACGGGGCTGCTGGCTCTCGATCTCGAATCCCAGATCGCTGATGTGATACTTGTACGCCTCAAGCGTACTGCGCACAACATCGACGACATCGGCCTCTTCAAACCGGTACTCCTTGCTCCCTGCATCCATCCTGGAAAAATCGAGCACATTGTTGATCAGGTGCGTCAGGCGCTCACTCTCCTTTCGGATGATGCCGTAGAACTCCTTTCGTTCCGCCTCTTTCACCACCAACCCCGACTCCAGCGTCTCGCCGAACATCCGAATCAACGCAAGCGGAGTCTTCAGCTCGTGTGACACGTTTGAAACAAACTCGGCCTTCAGTTGTGAGAGTTCCATCTCATGTGCTGCGGCCCGGACCGTGAGGAAGATTCCCACGGCCATCACCAGAACAATCCCCACGAACAATGACAAATAGAGCGTGCGCTCGCTGCCGACCAGCCTTTCCTCTGATCGTCCCTGGCGGTCAAAGAGAACCACTTTCCAGGAAGGAAACAGTTCGGAAAAACTTTCTGCTGCTAGCCGGTTTACAGGTGGAAGACCATCCTGAGAGTACAGCACGCTGTCCCGTTCATCGAGCACCGCCACTGCAATGCTAGGTTCAAGGCCGGCAGATTTGAAAATGCCTGGAAGAAGCTTGGCGGTGAGATACGCCAAACGAAACTGATATCCCAAGGCGACGATTCCCTTTTGCTGAAGCACAACCGGCGGTTTGAGGAATCCGGCCTGATGTGGAACACCGTTCGACGAGATGAAGAGGTGTTGCGGTTGCAGATCCGGTCGTGCGCTGAACTCCGGGTCAGAACGAATCTTCGGAACGAGCTTCTCCGCAAACAGGGTCAACGCTTCCACCTGATCGAGTACACCACTTTCCCGATCCGCTGACTCTGCTCTCTGTGGATAGTCTTTCGCGGGAAAGGACATTGCGTCGTGAGCTCTTCTTAGGTAGTACAGGTATTCACCGCTTTCAATGTCCCACGGAAACCGTACTAGAAACTGGTACAGTTCGAACGTGAACCTCCTGCAATTAAGAGAGTCGCCGAGGGCTTGATAACCATCGGCAATTTGCGACAAGGCGACGACGCGCGCCGGAAGAGATCCTATGAGAGGGCGCCTATCCTTGAGAGAAAGAATTTGTCTGTACTCGCCGATCCCCTCCTGGAATCGACGCAGCTTGAAGTCACAGCGACCGATTCTGGAATGGAGGAGGGCCCGATCTTCGGCGAAAGGCGTGGCTTCGAGCGAGCCCTGGTACTGTCTGATGGCCTCGGTTAGATTCTGCTTTGTGAGCTCAGCCTCATCGGCCAACTGGAAAAATCGTGCAGCTGCGGAGCTTCTCGGGGCGACGACCGGTGTTGCTCTCGTCCACCCTTTGGAGACCATAGTGGAAAGGATACCGCCACGTTCATTCACCACGAACGGATAGTCCAGGAACACATTTGCTGATTGAAGATCACTCAGCCATTCTTGCACATCGCTCGTCGCTTCAGAATGAGGTTGAGATTTCAGAATGAACGTCCGAACACCATCTTCAATGCGGAGCAATTCCAGCTCCGTTTTATCCCTGACAAGTCCTACGGTGCTCCTGAAGTGCGCGCGGAGGTTTTCGATTTTCTCATTGACCGACTGAAGGCCAAGGTAGCTGAGAAAAGCGCTGGGAAGAAAGATGAGCAGAGAGGCAAAAAAGAGGATCTTGGTTTTCGGTGAGATACGTCCGAGCCAGTCAAACATATTGCAATATAACAACTGGGAGTGTAAAACAATCCAAAAGCTTGTTAAGAATTGTAACGCTCCCAAAAGCGAGAATACGGTCCCCCGCGAGGACAAAAATGGAGGTCTTCCACAAGAGCGATATGAGGCGAGCAGGCGCGCTAGTGGATTCTTACGATGAATTCCTGGCGTTGCTCCAGAGCCTCTGTGGCACTTGGTTGAGGCTCTCCAAAAAGAGGCAAAGGTCATTCTGAACGGAGCCCCGCCTTTTGCGGGGTAAACTCCGCGGAGTGAAGAATCTGCTTTTTTGGGTCAGACTTCGTCATGAGCTCAGTCGAACGATTCTTCGTCCCACTTGGGAAACAGTGGGACGAAGAATGACTTTTGGGACAGCCTCAACTGACGCTTATGCGATTGTCCAAATCGCGTCACCACTACTGGAATTATCCGTTCTTTCTTTTGACAGAGGGCCAGAAGACTATCGGCTTATGCGTCTTGATCGTTTTTTCCGAACCATCGTCCCTCCAGTTCATGATTCACGCACACCACGTCATATGACGAGTTGATCCCACCAAGCGAGAATGTCACGTGCTGCTCGTCACTCTTCTCACTTGTTTTCTCGAACCTCTTTCGGCAAAAAGTTCTCCAACACCCAGAGCTCGCTCTTGGACCCCTCATTGATGCTGAACGCACAGCGGTTGTCCGGGTAAAGAGCGAAGGCCATCATTTTTGGATCGGAGAGATCCAGCTTCAGCGGTGTCCCACCCTGCGCCGGAACCCGCCACATTTCACCGCTCCCGCTACCGAATGCCCGGGCGATGATGTAACGACCGTCCCTCGTCCACCCCAACCCGTAATACTGCGCCAAACCGCGAAATAGCTCCCGCGGCTCCCCTCCGTTGAGGGACACGGTCTTTACAGCGCCGTCCACCTGGAACACCACTTCCCGGCCGTCCGGCGAGAGGTCGTAGTGCATTCCTGCTTTGACAACTTCCGACTCCTCACCGGTTTCGAGGTTGCGTTTGATGATTCCTTTCACACTCCAGCTCACCAGGGTCTTCCCATCCGGGCAGAGACGGGCAAACACGCCTTCATCTGCCAACTTAGTGATCGCGTTTGTTCCAGTGTCAATTCGGAAAATTCCAGTTCCCGTCGCCGTAAACCCGAGCGCGATGATGGAACGGCCGTCCGGTGCCCAGGAGATCTGGTTAACGCCACGAAGACGCGGCAACAGAAAGTGCTCTTCTCCGGTTGCTGCGGACCGGATCGTGAGGATGTTGTATCCGGGACCGATTCGACCCGGGTGTGAAAGGTAGGCCAAGTTACTGCCGTCGGGTGACCATGTTAGAAAGTTCGTTGGGCCAGTATACCGCGTCGTGACCGGCGCGGGTTGCACGAGTACCTTACCGGTTTCAAGGTCGAGCGCACCGATGTAGAGG
>JBGPAN010000360.1:0-4756 GCA_041480785.1 Bacteroidota bacterium
GATCGATGCCAATGCCATCGGTGTGCTCGTGCGACAGGAATGGAAGGAAAATGTCCAGGAACTCAAACGGATGGTCGAGCGCAGCATCGTCCTCTCACGAGACAAAGACGTTTTCAGGCTTCCCGCTGGCATTGTGAATGAGCAGGCTGAGCTCTCGCGCATTCTCGATCGAATCGAGGAAGGCACAGATTTCGCTCTGGACAATTCCATGGAGATCATCGAAAAGGGTATCCTCCTGAGAGCGCTCGAAAAGTTTGGATTCAATCAAAGCAAGGCCGCCCGCTTTCTCAAGATCACGGAAGATACGCTTCGCTACAGGATGCGCAGGCTGGGCATCCCGACGGCAAGAAAACAGTAGCTCCACAAACTGCAAATCGAAAAAACACCTGATTCCGCCAAATCACGGAAATATTCCGAGATTTTACTTGACTTTACACCTCTGAATTCTTATCATCACTCCGTAGTCAAGCACCCCGTTCTTTCGTAATAGCACCACGGCACTGTCAAGGCAATCCGCTTTCGTAGAACCTCGAGATGTCATGAATATGACGCACCACGTTTTCCAAATCCCACCTCTTCTCCCATACCTACAATAGGAGGAATGTCACATGGCTATGGATATCACCCTCGTCAAATCCTTCGTTGAATCCAACCTGGGTCGCGTTCACAAGACGCAACACGTTGCTGATCAGCTGGATTGTCCGTTGGACAAGCTGAAGAAATCATTCTATCGCTCAGAGAACCTTACCTTGAGCCGATTCATTCGGGAATCACGCATCGCACGGATGAAGGCACAACTGGCACAATCTGATTCGCCATGCAAGGTCATCTGCATCGACCTCGGTATTCGTGAGGATGTCGGTGCGCGCCTCTTCAAAAATGCAACTGGAATGACGATGGAGGAGTTTCGCAAGATGTACAGACGGTCCATCTCTGGCATCTGGCGCACAGAGGCACAGAAACAGGCAGAAATCAGGTCTGTTCCTACATTGATGCTGACGGCAAGAGCTGTCAAGCAAGCACTTGCTTCCTCGCGACGCGGCCACCCCAGGAAATCGGTGATCCAACTTGAAGGAGTCACAGTTCAAGGCCATGCCAATTGACCTCCCTTCCCGCCACGGGTAGCCACAGTGTGTACTGTGAGATGATGTAGTCCCTCCCAATGGATCCCGCGCGAGTGAGACACATTGTGGCTACCAGGGGGTTTTCTGGAAGATCCCGATTGCCTGACAGTTGACCAACCCCACGGACACCCCTTCCTCCTCTTCCTTCATCCATTTCTCCATCTCTTCATCGCCCTAAAACCTCTCAACCCCGTCCCGAAGCCTCGTATCTCCCGTTGGAATTGACGCTAGGCGAAGCAATTCCGGCAAAGCTTAGGATATCATTTATCCCCATCAAACGCATATTCTGAGAAGGTTTTTGTGGAATTTCTTGTAATTGCGACTGATATTTATGCAAAGCTGGAGATTTCCTTTCAGTTCTACATTTCGCCACCGGTACATATATTGCTCTGAATCCAGCCTAGCGAGTCAGAAACATTACAACCAGAACCTACGGAGAACAACTATGGACAAAGCTGATATCAAAGCGAGAGTCGAAAAAGTCACGGCCCTCGTCTTGAAGGTCGATCCAAAGGAGATCTCGCCCACAGCAAATTTTGCCTTCGACCTGGGTGCAGACTCCATGCAAAGCATTGAGCTCATCGCCGCTTTCGAAGAGGAGTTCAATATTCAAATGGATGAGCAGAAAGCTAGGGAAGTGCAAACGGTCGAGGCCGCAGTGGAGTTCATCGCTGGCTATTTGAAGCAACCTTAAAGGGAGGTTGAATGCTAGAGAATTCCGCATCCCCACCAAAGGACCTCGAACACGTTTTCTACCCAAAGTCGGTTGCCGTACTCGGTACAAACCGCGTGGCGGGAACTGTCCCGCATGATATTTTCGCGAACATCCTGCGTGACAATTTCCAAGGTATCGTTTATCCTGTTAGCCCCAAGGAGCGATCGGTCGCGGGTGTGCGCGCATACAAGTACGTCCTCGATATTCCGGATCCCGTTGACCTTGCCATCCTCGTTTTCCCGAGCACGGTGTGCAATCTGGCGCTGGAGCAATGCGGCCAGAAAGGTGTGAGGTCAGCCATTATCATCTCCGCAGGATTTCGCGAGATTGGCGGGGCCGGACTCCAACGCGAAGAAGAAATCAAGTCGATCGCGAAGAAGCACAACATCTCTTTCATCGGACCGAACTGCCTGGGTGTGATCAACACCGATCCTCTCTCGCACCTGAACGCATCCTTTGCCCGCAAAATGCCCCAGGAGGGAAACATCGCGTTCCTCTCGCAAAGCGGAGCCCTTTGTACCGCGGTTCTCGACTATGCGCAGGCGAAGCATATCGGATTCTCCAAGTTCGTCAGCTTCGGGAACAAAGCGAGTATTAGCGAAATCGATCTGATGTACTATCTGAAGGACGATCCGAAAACAAAGGTCATCCTCATTTATCTTGAAGAGATCAGCGACGGTGCAGCGCTTATGAAGGCGGCACAAGAAATCATTTCCGAATCAGGCAAGCCAATCCTTGTTCTGAAGTCAGGGCGGACGCGTGAGGGTGCAGCCGCGGCAGCCTCTCATACAGGATCGCTGGCCGGCAGTGACGAGGTTTGTGACGCTGCCCTAAAGCAGGCAGGCATGATCCGCTGCACGACCATTGAAGAAATGTTCAACAACGCGATCGCGCTTGCTTATCAACCATTGCCGCAAGGAAAACGCGTCGCGATTATCACAAATGCCGGCGGTCCCGGAGTTCTTGCGACTGATGCCACCATCAAGCAGAACCTCGAGTTGGCGAAGTTCTCCGACGCAACGCTCGAAGTCTACAAAAAGAGCCTCCCCGCGACGGCGAACATCAAGAATCCGGTTGACGTGATCGGCGATGCAAGAGCCGATCGATACAAGGTTGCGCTCGGTGGGGCGTTGCAGGATCCCGGAGTGGATGGCGTTTTCGTCATTCTCACACCGCAGTCGATGACGGATATCGAAAACATCGCAGAGGAAGTGTGCAACACTGTCGGGAAGTATGAAAAGCCGGCCTACGCATCATTCATGGGTGAAATGGACGTTGCAGCAGGGATCAGTATTCTCCAGCAGCGCAACATTCCTCACTACGTGCTTCCCGAGTCGATGTCCAGAGCATACGCGAGCGCACTTTTCTTCAAGCATCACCGCGATATGAAACCGGAAGAATTCACGGCGTTCTCTGGTGTAGACAAGACCAAAGCTCACGAGGTCATTGAGAGCGCGCTGTCGGCTGGACGCACGTATCTCCCCGAAGAAGAATCGACGAAGATCCTTCAAGCCTATGGGCTTCCCGTGTTGCCGTCAGGACTTGCTACGGCCAAACCGGAAGCTGTTGCCCTCGCAGAAAACATCGGCTTTCCGGTCGTGATGAAAATTGTGTCTGACGACATCGTTCACAAGTTCGATGTCAAGGGAGTCATTCTTGACATCCGAACGCCGCAGGCCACTGGCGATGCCTATGACGCAATTCTGAAGAATGTGGAAGCGGCAAAGCCGGGGGCAAAAGTCAAGGGCATTTTCGTGCAGAAGATGGTCACGAAAGGGGAAGAAGTGATCTTGGGCGTCAAGCGAGATCGTTCGTTCGGAGTCGTCATCATGTTCGGGCTCGGTGGATTGTTCGTGGAGGTGTTCAAGGATGTGAGTTTCCGTGTCGCTCCGGTTGGAGCCCGCGCTGCCTGCGAAATGATCAAGGAAATCAGGGCGTATTCTATGCTCGCGGGTGCACGCGGTAAGAAACCCCGGGATATCCTCAGCGTGGAGGAGTGCATCCAGCGCCTCTCAATCCTGGCGCTCGAGCAGCCGGAAATAAAGGAACTCGACATCAATCCTCTGATCGTCAATGATGAAGGGGGAGGATGCTACGTCGCAGATGCTCGTATCATGCTCTAGCACAAGGAGATAACGGGAATGAGAATCATCGTTCATGACAGCTATGAGGCATTGAGCAAGTGGACAGCGTACTACATCGCCAGAGAGATCTCCAGGTTCCATCCAACCGCTGAAAAGCCGTTCGTCCTTGGCGTGCCCGCGGGGCAATCACCGATAGGAACCTATCAACAGCTCATCAGCCTCAATCAAGAGGGGTCTGTCTCGTTCCAGAACGTCGTCGCCTTTGGCTTGAATGAATTCATGGGAATTCCGCAGGATCATCCGCAAAGCCACCATTCCGTCCTGTGGAATAGCTTCTTCAGCCAGATTGATATCCCTACAGACAATGTCCGGCTTCTTGACGGCAATGCGCCGGATCTGGAGAAAGAATGCGAAGACTTCGAATCGGAGATCAAAAGGCTTGGAGGAATACATGTATTTCTCGGCAGTATCGGTCCTGACGGCCATATCGGTTTCAATGAACCCGGATCCTCTCTTTCCTCACGGACGCGCATCAAGACGATCACACGCGGAGCTCGTGCGGCGAACGCTCATTGGTTCGGAAACGACATCAACAAAGTGCCCAAAACCGGATTGACCATGGGGGTCGCAACCATCATGGAGGCCGAGGAAGTTGTCATGGTCATCAGCGGGTTCAACAAAGCAAGGGCGCTCCAGAAGATCGTAGAAGCGGAAGTCAATCACATGTGGACCGTCTCGATGATCCAGCTTCATCAACATGGCATGATCGTGTGCGACGACGAAGCCACGATGGAGTTGAAAGTCGGGACGGTGAAGTACTTTAAAGATATTGA
>JBGPAN010000361.1:0-4748 GCA_041480785.1 Bacteroidota bacterium
CTCAACATGCGCGACAACGGTATTTCCGTTATCATAGGCCAACGCAAAGGGGGAAGAGGCTGGGACGATGCAATTCGGGACGGATGGATTGAAGGGAAAAACCTCTTTTCAGATATCGAAGAAGCTCTGAAACGAGCAACGGTGATCCAATATCTTCTCTCCGATGCCGGCCAAAAAGAACAGTGGCCCATCGTCAAGAGGAACTTGAAGAAAGGACAGGCCCTTTTCTTTTCCCACGGATTCTCCATCGTGTTCAAGGAGCAAACCGGAGTCGTGCCGCCACCCGACGTTGACGTGATCCTGGTTGCACCGAAGGGGTCGGGGAGGACGGTACGCACGAACTTCCTCGCGGGAAGCGGGATCAACGCGAGCTATGCGGTGCATCAGGATGCAACAGGACGAGCGAAGGAACGCGTGCTAGCTCTTGGAATCGCGATTGGCTCTGGATACCTGTTCCCGACGACGTTCGAGAAGGAAGTGTACAGCGACCTGACTGGCGAGCGTGGAGTCCTCATGGGAGCCATCGCGGGCCTGATGAAAGCCCAATATGACACCTTAAGGGCAATGGGGCACTCGCCGAGCGAAGCGTTCAATGAAACAGTGGAGGAGGCGACACAAAGCCTCTACCCGCTCATTGGCAATCATGGTATGGACTGGATGTTTGGCGCGTGCAGCACGACGGCACAACGCGGGGCGCTTGATTGGTCCAAACGGTTTGAGGCGGCGACAAAACCGTTGTTTGAATTGCTCTATCGCGATGTGCTACAGGGTGTGGAGTCTAAACGGGTTCTTGACACGTGCAGTGCTCCCGACTATCGGGAGAAGCTTCAAGTCGAGCTCGACGAATGGAAGAACTCCGAAATGTGGCAGGCGGGAGCAAAGGTACGTTCCCTTCGTCCGGAAAACGCTCCAAAAAAGTAGTTGTGGAAAAGGCATCGGCAATCAGCCGAGCTTTCTACAGAGCTCTGGTGTCGCTTCTTTTGTGATCTAAGGTGGAGTCAGAATGATTATCGTCATGAAGGCTGGCGCAAGCAAACAGCAAGTCGATCACGTCTTTGACAGAGTGCGCGATCTTGGGTATCAGGTGCATCCGATATTCGGTGAGCAGCGAACCGTTATTGCATGTGTTGGAGATGAAAGGGGGAAATCCCGCCTCCAGGCGCTCGATTCTCTGGATGGTGTTGAGAGTGTGTTCCCAATCCTGAAGCCGTTCAAGCTTGCCGGCAGAGAATGGAAGGATGCGCGCACGCAGATCTCCTTCCAGGGGACAATAGGCAGCGAGCCGACCATCGTTGGAAACAATCATTTTGTTGTTATGGCTGGCCCGTGCTCCGTTGAATCCAGGGAACAAATCCTCCTTTCTGCGGAGCTCGTGAAGGCCGCGGGTGCGAAAATCCTCCGTGGAGGCGCCTTCAAGCCAAGGACATCCCCATACAGTTTCCAGGGGTTAGAAGAGGAAGGACTGAAGCTGCTCGCAGAAGCGCGTGAGAAAACCGGACTGAAGGTGATCACAGAGGTCATCACGCCCGGAGATGTCCCTTTGGTTGCCGACTATGCCGATATCTTGCAGATCGGCGCCCGCAATATGCAGAACTTTGCTTTGTTGAAGGAGGTGGGCAAAGCTCGCCGCCCGGTGATGTTGAAGAGAGGAATGTCGAGCACTCTGAAAGAGCTCTTAATGTCGGCAGAATACGTTCTCTCTCAAGGGAACTACGAAGTGATGCTGTGCGAACGTGGAATCCGCACCTTTGAAGAGTACACGCGCAATACCTGCGACCTCTCAGCTGTCCCTGCATTGAAGGAAATGAGTCACCTACCGGTCATCGTTGATCCAAGCCACGGGACAGGCGTGCGGAGTCTTGTGACCCCGATCGCCAAGGCCGCCGTCGCCGTTGGAGCAGACGGATTAATTGTGGAAGTTCATCCGAACCCAGAAGAGGCATTCTCGGATGGGGCACAATCGCTACTGCCGGATCAATTCAGAGAAATGATGGATTGGGTGAGAAAGCTCGTTGTTCTAGAAGGAAGGCAATTGTAAAAATGACCGCGGGGGAGAAGCTTGTTTCGCCGTGAAGTATGATGCGATCTTATGACCTCAACGGTATCGGGATGACAATCCCGGTCCATCTCCCTGCGTTGCCGAAGGCTTAGGACGCATTTTTACATATAAAACGCAATTTCTTATGCGGCCATGGGGATTCTGTGGTGCCCGTATGATCGTCAGTTGCCTTTTATCACAATCTGCTGTAGTTTCCCCCTGAATCTCAAGGCAGCGTTGCATCATCTCTCACCCGTGTGATACCTCAATCATTGATTGTTCGCCAGCGTGGGGACATTTGTGCCGATGAATGAGGCCAACACCCAAAAGGCAATCTGGATGATCATTGCAGACCTGAATACCATTGAAGGCCGCGTGTACCCTGCGCGGCGCAAGACGCAGAATCTCGTCGGAGGCGCTTCGCCCATCCAGGCGAAGAACTTTGCCATGGGCTACGTGACCTTGGAACCGCGGGGTGGACAAGTGCCATGGCACAATCAAGAACAGGAGGAGATATACTTCATCGTCGACGGGAGTGGCGAGATGTGTCTCGGTGAAGAGCGGTGCCCTATCTCCGCTGGCCAAGTGGCGTACATTCCTTGCGGAGTCTTCCATCAGCTGACAAATACCGGCGAAACGCCGATGCATATGATCTACTGCTACAGTCCCACGGGAGAGGTTGCTCATTGGCGACAGGAACTTGCCGGTACACTGCCGAAGGCGGGAATCGATGTGCCGCCGTTGCCGCCCGGAGCATACCCCCAATTCACAGAGAAGCCGAAAGAGCGATAATTGAAATGGAAAACCAGAAGGTCCGAAACGTCGGCATCATCATGAACGGAGTGACAGGACGGATGGGAACGCGCCAACACCTTGAACGGTCGATCCTCGCGATTCGTCACCAGGGGGGTGTCAAAGCGAAATCTGGCATGGCGATTTTGCCGGATCCGATCCTCCTTGGACGAAATGAAGAAAAACTGAAGGCGCTTGCGAGCACTTATGGACTCAAACGGTATTCGACAAATCTCGACGCGTGTCTTGCCGATCCGTACAACGAGATCTACTTTGACGCCCAGACGACAAATCTTCGGGCGAAATCCGTTCTCAAAGCTGTGGCTGCCGGGAAGGCAATCTACAGCGAAAAGCCGGTTGCCTCGAATCTTGAGGAAGCTCTCAACCTGTGCCGCGCCATCAAGGCGGCAGGAATCAAGAATGGAGTCGTGCAGGACAAACTCTGGCTGCCGGGCCTTCTCAAACTCAAGCAATTGATTGACTCAAAAGCTCTCGGAAGGATCCTGTCCGTTCGCGGCGAATTCGGCTATTGGGTCTTTGACGGAAAAGTCCAGCCCTGTCAACGCCCGTCGTGGAACTATCGGAAAGAAGACGGAGGAGGAATCATTGCTGACATGCTTTGTCACTGGCGCTATATTGTTGACAACGTTTTTGGGCAAGTCAGATCAGTATCTTGCCTTGGTGCTACACATGTCGATAGCCGGATCGATGAAGATGGAAAGGAGTACCGCTGCACGGCGGAAGATGCTGCCTACGCAACATTCCTCTGCGACGGAGGCGTCGTCTGTCATTTCAATTCTTCGTGGGCTGTGCGGGTGCGGCGGGATGATCTGCTGACCATGCAGGTTGATGGTACGAATGGGACAGCGATCGCGGGGTTGCAGAAGTGTTTCTACCAGAACGCCGGTGCAACGCCAACGTGCGTTTGGGATCCCGATTCCGAGAATCCCGCAAACTATTTCGACGGTTGGCAAGAAGTACAGCCGGGTCAGAAGTTCGAGAATGCTTTTCGAATCGAGTGGGAATTCTTCCTGAAGCATGTTGTTGACAATGAGCCATTCCCCTGGACATTTATCGAAGGTGCCAAGGGAATTCAACTTGCAGATCTTGCGCTGAAGAGTTGGGCAGAACGCAGATGGGTCGATCTGTCTGATCTAGTAGTCTAGTGAGATGCTTTTGCTTGCTGGGCTTCTCATTCGGAAGAATGTGGAGAGTCGAATCGCGGCTACTTGATTGATGAGAGCTTTTTTCCGAACTCGTTCAGGAAGGTGTCGTGGCCCTTTCCGGCCTCCTGGCTGACCACGCCAAACATGAAATCCCCCTTCAAAACGACCTCTATCCGCCCGTTATTCGGATCCTGAATTTCTCGTATCCCTCCTGTCTCTTTGCTCACGGCGGTTTTTGGCAGAGCTTTGACGAAGCTGTCGAGGGTCTTGATCGCTCCTTCGGGAGTCCCAAATCTAATGACGAAGGCTTTGAATGAGTAGCCATCATCGTAGGTGGTGACGTAGGCCCCGTTCAGAGGACTGTAGCCAAGGAAATTCTTCGCAACGTATTGTTCTGAATATGCCTTCTTCTTTCCTGAAGGGAATGTTGCAAGCATCGCAGGCCACGCTTTGCTCTGTTTGAGATGCTTGTCGAAAGCTTTTGCAATCAGCAGGATTGCATCCTGTGTAGCAGACCCTTCCTGAATTGTCGAAATCTTGACGTAGTAGATCCCCGAGAGGAAGTTCAATGCGCCTTTTTCCAAATAGCCCTGAACGCCGAGATCAATGAAGTGGTAGTCTGCGAACCGCTCCTGTGAGAAGATGCCAAATGCATCCACGGAGGATCCGTGTTTGTAGATCTCCACCTTGATTTCGAGCTCGTCTTTTGTGTACCGCGCGATATGAAGATCGACGAAATCGTATTCCAAATA
>JBGPAN010000362.1:0-4740 GCA_041480785.1 Bacteroidota bacterium
ATCTTTGAAGGAAAGGATTTGCGGATTTGAATCGTACCGCAGATTTGGGCCCGGTGTGAGGCGCACGCTCTGAACCAGCTGTCTGCCCGCCATGTGCCGCTTTTGGGCATCCCGTACTGCGGGACTTCACCTTTTGGCGGGAGCTAAGCGCCCGTGTATTGCATTTCAAAAATCACGGACCACACATTTCACAACAAGTCAAACCGCAGAAAGCACGAATTCCTCTTCCACGTTCCCCTCAACGGTACCGCTTGCCTTCTAGTAAAGATAAGGGCTATTGTTCAAAAAACAACTGGAAGATTGTCTTCATGTATCAGCTGATTCAGCTCAAAGAACGATAGGGTCAAAATGTCTCGTAACAAAAAGGCCCGGCGAATGCTGAGCCTCTGTTGAGCGCACTTTTCGCTGCGACCTTATCTAAGCAATATCATCTTCTTCGTCTCCACGTACTCTCCTGCCTGCAGACGATAGAAATATACACCGCTCACGAGACTTCCAGCATCGAATCGTACCGTGAACGCTCCTGCAGGCCTGCTTTCATTCACCAGCACCGCTACTTGCTGACCAAGGGTGTTGTAAACACTCAGGCTCACGCGTGATACCCTCGGCAACTCGTAACTGATGGTCGTTCTCGGGTTGAAGGGATTGGGATAGTTTTATTCAAGACAGATGGAGCAGCAAGCCGCAAACAGCGGAACAAATCTACTTCGCATTATTCCTCCGGTAATTGATGACGGTATACTTTTTGTCTGCAAATCCCTTTGTCAGAGCGCGAAGTCTGGGAGAACTATCGGACGAGCAGCATTTTCATCGTCTGAACCAACGACCCGGTTTCCAACGTGTAGAAGTACACGCCAGTCGCGACGGGCATGCCGAACTGATTTCTTCCATCCCATGAGATGATGTAGTCCCCTCTGCCGAGTCTGCCCTCAAAGACACTAGCGACACGCTGCCCGAGCAGGTTCGTCACAGTTACTTTCACGTTGGCGGATGCCGGCAACGAAAACCGGATCTGCGTGCTCGGATTGAACGGATTTGGATAGTTCTGATACAAGGTGAAAGTCGCGGGGAGCTCCGATTCCATTGTTTCGATCGCTGTTGGAAGTGTGCTTCGGAACAATCCTTCACCTATTGAGCCCGCAAGCAACTTCCGTTGCGATGTTATGACCATCGATTGCACTGAAGATTTGAATCCGGAACCAAGCCCGAATGAGAGATTGAGAAACGTCTGTCCGCCATCCATCGACCTGAAAATCCCAGAACCACGAGTGTCACCGGAAATATCAGTCGGTCTCGTCCCGGCAAAGAGAGCCCCTGCGCTGTCGATGGCTATGCATTGAACCCAGGAGTTCGTCAATCCTGTTCCGGTGTTGAGTGATTGCCATGTGGCTCCCTGGTCTGTCGAACGGTAGAGACCGCTGGAGCCGAATGCGAGCAGCTTGTGCCTCGGTGAGAAGGCGACTTGCGTTGCGGGAGACCCCGAGATTCTCATCCAGCTCATTCCGTTGTCTGTTGATCTGAAAAGATAGGAATAGTTGGAGGCAGCATAGAGAGAGCCGGCTCCATTGTCAGCAATCGACATAATTGCGGAGCGCTGGATCAAGCTGTCAACAAGGGCACGCCTCCAAGTCGCCCCATTGTCGGTACTAGTATAGAACCAGGACGAATCGGAGCGGCCAAGATACAGATTGCCGCCAGGCGAAACAGACATAGTCAGTATGCTGTAGCCCCCAAAGCCGGCTGCCGTCCAGTTGGCACCGTTGTCAGTTGACCGGAAGATTCCGGAACCGGTCCATACGTACGCACTCCCGCTTGGATGCCTCAGAATGCCCACCGGAGTATAAGTGAATCGAGTTCCGCTCAAGTTCCAGCTGCTCCCCCCGTCGACAGAGGAATAGACCCCGCGAGTTGTCGCCGCGAGAATGGATGAGCCATCCCCGGCGAAACCGTAGAATGTCAAACCTGTGTAGCCCTCGTTCTTCTCAACCCACGAGGCTCCATCATCTGTCGAACGGTAGACCGACCCGGCATAGACGGCGAACAATCGACCAGTCCGGGTTCGAAGCATCGTATAAGCTTTGTTGACGGGGGGCCCGATCGAGACCCAGGTGTTCCCGTTGTCAGTTGACTTGAGCCAGGCATTGGCCACTGCCGATCCGGCATAGATATCGCCGTTTGGATCAATGTGCAGATACCCGACATAGAATGGGAAACGTCCGGTATTCAGGGGATACCAGGTTGCTCCGTGGTCTGTCGACCGGAAGAGTGCACTGTCACTCCCCGCAAAAACAGTATTGTTCGGCGCGACCTTAAGCGTGAGTACTGTGGCTGCTGACAATCCTCCGGGCTGCCAATTCGCTCCGCCGTCACCTGAATAGAAAACCCCGTATGGGTTGGACGAGAAGTACGCCCATCCATCTCTGCCTGTGACAAACTTGGAAGCTGATGACCACCAGCTCGTGATGACAGACGGGGTCCATGAGATGCCGTTATCTGTCGACCGTTCGACACCATAATAGCCACCTGCGAAGATCACGCCCGACGGGCCAATCCCCAGCCCTGTGGTCTGATCCTTTGGGACGAAACTCCAGGTCACCCCGTGGTCAGTAGAACGATACAACCCCCGGTATCCTCCCGCCAGGATGTGTCCGTTGGCCAGGGCCATCACGCTGTAGCCATAGGGCAAGTTGGTGCCCGCCACCTTTGTCCAGGTGTCCCCGTTGTTGGTGCTTCGATACGCACCAACTGAGCCATTGATCAAAACCAGTACGCCGGTGCTGTCCTCACAAAGAGCCACTGGACTCCCGCCATAAGGACCCCCAATCTGGTTCCACTGGGTCGGGATGGTCGGGAGCGGGCTGAGCGTGAATTCGATGGAGTCGATCCATGAATTCCTCGCATTGTCAATGATGGTGTACTTCATGCGAAACACAGTGCCAGATGCAAGAAGAGGGACTTGGACATCGAGAAAGGAGAGCGGATTTGATGGATCATATTTCATTGACGCAGGTGCTCCGGCAGGGATTTGGGCGAAGACCGTTGGCGATCCCTGATAGTTGTAGAGCGGAGTGACTTTAAGTTGGGAGAGTGAGAACGGAGTGTTATTCTGCACAGTGAGTCCATATCTGACGTATTCGTCCGGGCACACGAGGCCATCATTTCCAATGTTGTCGTAGAAGATCGCAGGGTTGGATAGTCGGACGGTGCCGGCAACTGTGAGGACCGGAATGATTGAGGCCGAAAAGCCCGTCCCCACCTTCGGCGCGAGCCTGAGGTCGGCCGTGAACGGCTGAAGTCTTCTGGCGATCGTCAATGTGGCACCATACAACCCGTCGCCTGCAGCTCCGTCGCCATGAGTTCCATCGTCAAAAAGTTGAACTGATTGTGCAACGCTGCCATCCTGCTCTTTGAGGTCAACGGCAATACTCGTGAACTCTTTTTTCGAGTCGTTTGCGGTCAGGATTATTGTCGCCTGACTGGCGTTGGGATAGGCAACACTGACTGACGTGGCCGGTGTTGAGGGAAGAGAGAACATGTTGTCATACATAACCTGGGCTAACCGGTCAACCGATTTCATCACAAGGATGCTTGAGAGTCTGTCCGCCCCCTGTCCCGCGACGAGCGCTGTGATCACCTCTTGTGTGTCTCCGGGGGCAAAATAGAATGGACCGCAATTCAGTAGTATTCTCCTATCCCCCGGAGAGAGAGAGTATGATGTCCCCATTCCGTCCAAAAAACCGGTTCCCGCGACGGGATCACCTGAGAGTGGGAACTTCGTAGAGGGGAGACCAGGAGGCGTGTCATAGTAGGCATCCGGTGAATTGATGGTACCCACTGGCGCAAAGCCGCGGAGCATCTCGTACCACCTCCCAGTGCCCGCCGAGTAGTTATTGAAGCTTGGGTCGGAGTACTGGCTGCCCGCGGAGAAGTAGGCGAATGAACTCATACCAAGGTTTTTGAATCCGGGTTTCTTCTTCATGTCAAACATGGCAGTGCTGCCGGCAGACGGAATGGCTGGTCCCTGTAGTAGGTCGTACCCGGCTGACGGGGTTGGAGTGCTGTAGGCAAGAAACATTACATCTTCAGTCGGAGCATAGGCGAAGCCCAAACTTAGAGTCGTGTCGCACCCGACAAGATCATCACCGGCGTTCCCGATATCCGGATCTGCCCACTGGCAGACATACATGCTATCGATGTAGAGGGAGCCCTTGTTTCCTCCGCCGACGTCGACGCCGCCTTTATTGATGAGACGCAAGCGTCGAAAAATGACATTCCCAAGAAGGTCCGACCGTTTGTATGCCCAGAGTGTGACCTGTGCTTCGAGCCCGAGCGGATTCGAGCCCTCAAACCTTGTCGTTGC
Source organism: Bacteroidota bacterium (assembly GCA_041480785.1). Classification (GTDB taxonomy): domain Bacteria; phylum Bacteroidota; class Ignavibacteria; order UBA10030; family UBA10030; genus UBA9647. The sequence goes on from JBGPAN010000362.1 coordinate 4,361, forward strand.
GTAAGAGTCCAGGTCGTTGTACACTGTCCACACGACTTGGTCGGCGGGCGATTTCGGCAGTGCGGCAATTCCCGGTTCATCGTAATTCCGGGTTATCAGACTTTCAGGTGTAAAAGTCGCGTTGAAAGAAGGGGGTGCCTGGTAACCGGGGATTCCATTCCGTTCGATGTACGGAGCTCCACGCGCGACGGGCCATTGGCTCCAATCCAGAGCGTACTGGGTTCGGATCTGATCGATCATGGAGGAAGTCACATTCGCGGGTGAGGCAAGTTCAAAGTACACTGCAGCGTCGGCGGACAACTGTTCCGTCGATGCCGTGGCATAGTTGCGTCGAATCCGATACACGCGAACGGCCGGGTCTGCGCTCGACACCGGGTAGG
>JBGPAN010000363.1:0-4728 GCA_041480785.1 Bacteroidota bacterium
GACATGGGAGGTCTGGAAGTCCTTCAAAACATCAAAGAACACTACCCCACGACGGTCGTTGTAATCATCACCGGCTATGCGACAATCGCCTCAGCCGTCGAAACGATGCGGTCGGGCGCGTTCGACTACCTCCCGAAGCCGTTTACTGCCGGAGAACTGCTCGCGGTTCTGGACAGAGCACTCGACAGACGGAAACTCCTTCTCATGGCAGAGCCTGAGTTCGAATACACCGATTCAGCCGGATTCGAAGGAATGATCGGCACCAGCACCGCGATGCGCGAGGTGTACAGCCTCATTCAAAAGGTCGGGCCAACGGACAGCACGGTTTTGATCATCGGAGAAAGCGGCACTGGCAAGGACCTAGCCGCCAAGGCAATTCACCAACGGAGCAAGAGGAAGGACAACAAGTTCTTCGCCATCGATATTTCTACTCTCTCCAGCACAATTCTCGAAAGTGAGCTCTTCGGTCACGTGAAAGGGTCATTTACAGGCGCGACCTCTGACAGGCCCGGAGTCTTCGAGGTGGCGGACCAAGGGACAATCTTCCTGGATGAGATTGGCAATCTCCCCGTCGAGACACAGGCGCGACTGCTCCGCGTCCTGCAGGAAAAGGAGTTTATTCCCGTTGGGAGCACCGCGGTCAAAAAGGTCGACCTGCGGTTGATCTTTGCCACAAATCAAAACCTCAAACAACTCGTCATCGAAGGGAAGTTCAGAGAAGACCTGTACTATCGTCTCAACGTGTTTCCACTCCGGCTGCCAACCCTGCGGGAACGAAACGAGGATATTCCAGAACTCGTGCATCACTTCCTGAGGAAGTACTGCGACGCGGTTCAACGAACCATGCCCAGAGTACGAGCGGAGGCAATGGAATTGTTGATGGACTATCACTGGCCCGGGAACGTGCGGGAACTTGAACACGTCGTGGAGAGACTCACCATCCTTGTTGAGGGCGATGAGATCGAACCGATTCATATCTCGGCCGCACTCTACAGAACGGACTCGGCGATTCGTTCCATGATTCCAAAAACGAGCGAAGAGCTGAAACATTTGAAGCGGAAAATCCGCGAGTCTTCAGTACAGGAAGTGGAAAAACTCTTCATTGAAGAGTCGCTCATCCGGAACAATTGGAATGTCTCCAAAGCAGCCCGGGAGGTCAGCATGCAGCGATCGAATTTTCAAGCACTGATGAGGAAGTACGGCATCAAGAAACAGTTGCCGTCCGCATAAACGAATATGCAGATGCATGAGTGGTTTGTGCACCACTGAGACTCGGTTTGCTTCGTTTTCTCTCCGTTTTCCAACATTCTAGCCGATCCGCAACTCAAGCCTTCTTGGCTTTCCGCAATCTGCAGATCGTTCCTGAATCCTTGTAAGTCTCTGTCCAGCTTTGACTTATCAAGCAGACAACCTACTTCCAACGGTGTGGCACGTTCATTGACGCTCTTCCAGCAGTTACAGCAAGATCGAGCGCTCCACACAACAACGAGGTCAAACAATGATTACCGAAAAGATCCTGGTAGTTGACGATGAAGAAAATGTCTGTCAAAGCGTAAAGAAGATTCTCGGCAGGAAAGGGTACCAAGTCTCGCAAGCCCTCACGGTTGATGACGCTGTGAAGCTCATCAATGACATGTCGTTTGACCTTGTCATCACTGATCTGATGATTCCTGGGACGAGCGGCATGGAGTTGATCCAGATCATTCGCGACAAGTATCCCGAGCTCGATGTCATCATGATCACCGGCTATGCGTCCATCGAATCGGCGGTCAAAGCGACAAAGCTTGGCGCCAGCGCGTACCTTCCGAAGCCCTTCACTCCAGATGAACTGACGAAGGTCACGGAACGCGCGCTGTCTAGCCGTTTGATCCGCGTGAAAGCAAAACCGACCCCGAAGGCACAGCCTGAAGCGGAGGACATCCCCGACGAGAACATTGACGTCGACATGCCATTCAACGCACGAGAAGTGGCAAAGCAGACGTCAAAGAGTTTCGTCGAGACTCTCACCCATTCTGATGTTCCTCTTCCAAAGAGAACCGCCGCGAAAGCGTACTGCTATGCTGGCGCCCGAGAATGCCGGCGACTGGTGTTAGAGGAGCGGGAATGTCTCGGAGAGTGCATCCTTCTGAAAAAGGAGAAAGAGCGTGCAAAAACCGGTGCGAAGGTGAGACGATTTTCGAACGACCTTATCGATGTCGATATGCCTTTCAACATGGCAGAAGTCGAACACCTTACAGGTGCAGACTACATCAATTGTCTGACCCGGTCGGACATTCCTCTCGCCGGCTTGTATGGAAGGGACACAACAGCGAAGTACTCTGTCCTGGTTGTCGATGACGAGCCGATCGTGTGCCACAGCGTCCGCAAGATTCTCTCCAAGCAGAGCTGTGCCGTTGAAGAAGTCTTTGATGTCGACGCGGCGCTCCAGAAGATGCGATTGCAGAAGTTTGATCTGGTGTTGCTCGACCTGAAGATGCCGAAGCGCAGCGGAATGGAAGTGCTGAAGTCCATCAAGACCCAGTGGCCGGAGCTGCCGGTCATCATGGTCACCGGTCATGGCACGATTGATACAGCCATCGAAGCAACTAAGCTCGGTGCCTTCAACTTCATAGCGAAGCCATTCACTCCAAACGAACTTGCGAAGGTTGCGGTCGAAGCCCTCGCAGCGTAAGATTCGTAGAACAGAAAGGGGGTAGCCCTGACGGCACAATGCCGGCAGCCTGCCCCCTTTCTCATTTCATCACGCTATGCGAGGGATTTCCTCGCCCCTTCGTTCCCCTCGTTAGCGCTCGAACAAATAGATGGCTTTGTTGTCATTCTCTGAGCTGATGCCGCCGTAGAACGTCTCATCCATGACAATCTGATATGTGGTTGGCGACAAGTAACGGGCTGTGACCTCGACGGTGTCATCGTCATAGATTTTGAGCTTCACATAGTTGAGGACGTGACCGTAGCGGGGATGCGAAATGCGTACCGTTTGAGACGAAGACACAAACGCTTTCGGATTCCTCACAGACATCCTCGCGAAATACTCAAATGTACTTAGCGACAATCCACCAATGGCCTCAGGCGATTTGGTCTCGACGCTGTCGACAATAAGCTTACACTGGGCATAGTAGATGACAGCGCGGACCTCTGTTCCGTTCCTGAGAGCGAACAGAAGCTGGTCGAAGTTCTTGAGCTGATGTGGTTGTGCGATCGAAGCCACGTTGCTCAGGCAAGCAAGCATCACGAGCGCAAAGGTTCTTCCCATCGTAAACCACTTGATTCTAATGGTGTGTACCAGATGTTGGAGGAGGAGGCGCTTGCCCCGCCCTGATAAGGTCAATAGTCTCCACACCGTGACGAAGATGCGGGATCACAATGCTTCCGCCAACGACGAGTGCCACATTGAGCGCATCGTACAGTTCTTCATTGTTCCAGCCTGCTTCGACACACTGCAGCAAATGATAGTCGATGCATTCGTTACAGCGCAACACTGCAGAACCCACCAGACCGAGGAGTTCCTTGGTCTTTGTATCGAGCGCCCCTTCGCGATAGGCTGCTGAGTCCAGGTTGAAAAAGCGTTTGATCCCAAGATGATCGATTTGCAGAATCCTGTTATTGATTCTCTCGCGATGCTCGCGAAACTCGTCGAGTCGGTTACTCATTCTCTCTCCTCAGTGAATGGACGATAGGCGGAAATTGCAGGGATTGTCGGTTCCAGATGAAATATGGAACAATATCTTCGAAACGGGAGTTCTCCAGGGCAAACGAGGAATACCAGCACTCCCCACGGGTTTCTACCCTTGAGACGCTTCCTTTACAACCTCGAGGATATTTCGGATGACGACATCAGGTTGGGTCAGGTGCATGAGGTGACTGCCTGTTTCTGCTACGACGATCTTGCCCTGAGCCGACAGAGCGCAATAAGCACGCATGAGTTCCTGCCAGAGGTTCTCCACCTTATCGGCTTCATTTCTTGAGAGGTCTCCAAATCGAACGATGGTGTCTCGCATTTTGTCTGATTGATGAACAAGAACCCTCAGAGGGACGGCCGGAAAACTCCCGGAGTTCTTGAGGTCGACCATGTTCCTGGGATCATGCGCCTGAACATATTCATTCAAAGCAGTTTGAGGAGTCTTCGGAGTCAGGAGGTTATTCCAAAACGCACGAAACGCCGTGGGCGGTAGAGAACGATAAGGTGCGAACTGAGGAGATTTGAGAAGAAGAGGTTTCATGAGTCTCAGAAAGCCAAATCCCGACAGCCACCCCTGCATCCTGAGGAATCTTGATTTGTCTACACCGCTCCTCTTGTAGACCCGAGGAAGGAGTTCTTGTCTGAAGCGGACGTCATCCGGCGACGCGGGATCAATCAGAACGACGCCTCCAACAACGTCTGGATAGAGTCTGCAGAAATGGTTGACGTACAACCCCCCTTGAGAATGACCCACCAGAATGTACGGAGGGTCGATCTTTAGTGCTTCCAGGAGTTCTTTCAACTCAAGAGCGATTTGACGGCTCGTCCTCGGTCCGTGTGCCAATTCGCTCCACCCGTAGCCAGCCCTGTCATATGTCAGCACGCGAGCTGATGTGGAAAGCTCGTCTTGAATAGCCCACCATTCCGCAGATGCAGATCCCAAGCTCGTTTCAAAGACAATCGTTGAAGATCCTTTTCCTTTCGTCGTATAGTAAACCCTTTTGTCGTTGAGGAAGATAACCTCCCCCGGGGATTTCGGTCTTCCATAC
>JBGPAN010000364.1:0-4712 GCA_041480785.1 Bacteroidota bacterium
CTCAAAGGCACGGGCACCGAAGGGAAAGTCAAGTACAGCTCGGCAGCACTGGCGAAGGCAAGAAATATCGGCAAACTCCGTTACTACAGCATCCTTTCGTGGTATGAGTAAGCAGGTGGTGTCTCTCGGATTGGAGGACCACACAGCCAGGCTCGTTGAGTGCAGCCGCACTCAACTGAACGGCGTCACCCGGCGAACTTCGTCGACTGTGGTAATTCCTGCAAGCGATTTTTGAATTCCGTCGAACGCCATATCGCGGAAATTGTTGGCAAGAGCAAGCTTACGGAGTTTGCTCGTCGTCACCTCTCCAAAAATGACATCTCGCATTTCTTCTGTGATGACAAGTACCTCGTGGATGGCGAGTCTCCCTTTATATCCGATGCCGTTGCAGTATTCGCACCCGTTGCCTCTGAAGAGCGTCACTCCCTTTGGGAGATTCGACAAACCGAATGATTCCAGAAACCTGGGGGAGGGCTCATATTCTTCCCTGCACCGAACACAGATTCTTCGGACAAGCCGTTGAGCAACAATGCCGATGACCGATGCGCTGACCCAGAAGGACTCGATCCCCAGGTTGATCATCCGTGGGATTGCACCGATGGCGTCATTCGTGTGCAGCGTGCTGAGCACGAGGTGTCCCGTCAGGGCGGCTTCTGTAGCAATCGTGCCTGTCTCGACATCACGAATTTCACCGACGAGGACAACGTCTGGATCCTGACGCAGAATAGCCCGCAGCGAGGAGGCAAACGTCAATCCCCTTTCTGCCACCACCTGAACCTGATTAATGAGGTCAAGCTTGTACTCGACCGGGTTTTCCACGGTCGTGATATTGACACCTATCCCTTTGATTTCGTTGAGCCCTGCGTAGAGAGTCGTGGTTTTCCCGCTGCCGGTCGGTCCGGTGACCAGGACGATGCCGTTCGGGAGCGCTAGCAATGAACGAAACTGCTCGAGATTCGATTCTGAAAAACCCAGGTTCTCAAGATCGACCATCATCGCCGACTTGCTCAGGAGACGAAGCACCATCTTCTCTCCCTGCAGGAGAGGAAGCGTGCTTACGCGTACATCGAACTCCCGATCGGCGAATTTCATGGTTATCCTTCCGTCTGCAGGAATACCATGTTGAAACATGTCAATCCCGGCCCGCGCTTTGAGCACAGCAATGATTGCGGAATGGTATTCTTGCGGCAAGGAAAGGATCCGTTGGAGGACACCGTCGATACGAAAACGAATCATGACTTCATGTTCGCCAGGCTCAACGTGGATATCGCTCGCCCCGGACTTCGCCGCCCGCAACAGGAGTTCTTCTACAAGCTTCGCCATCATACCATCAAGCTCGGATTCCATTGCCTTTGCAGAACCTCGTTCACCGTGGCGCTTGACGTCCAGTTTCTCCAGATCAACCGACGAAGCAATACTCTGAAGCTTGTCCAACGCGCCGCTGTAGTTCTTCAGGGCAGCCTCGAAGTCTGAGACTGTCGTGATCACGGGTCTGATTCGACACCCCGAGAGCTTTTGAAGCTGACTACTGAGTGTCATGGTCGGCGGGTCCGTGAATACCATGGTGAGCTCCAATCCTATGCGGAACACGGGGAGGACACTGTATCGCCTGATCTCATCGTCCGTCAGAACGTCGGAAGGTGCCGCTTGCATTTCGCTCACGACTTGCATGCGTGCCAAGCCAAAGCAGGAGCAGATCGCATCAGCAACTTCATTTTCAGAAAGACCGAAGGTTTCGATCAGGCTCCTCGTTACCCCTTTTTGTCGCGTGGAATCGTCGAGGAGGGCTCGCTTGACTTTTGCCTGCTCACGATCAACTTTGCCGCTCTCGATCAGCGTATCAAGCAACTGTTGGAATTCTGTGGTCACGGGTACCTCCCTCATCCGAATAAGTTATCGATATCTTTTTGGGTCATAATTATGGGATGCTTCACTTCCTTCATTGCATTCCTCAGCAGGAGCAGTTCTTCGATTTCCTGAGCGGTATACTGTCTCACACCCCGGAGGAGGGGTTTCTGCGGTACTGCAGATCTGACCTCGCCTTGCTCGAGCGAAGCAGCGAGAGCCTGACCGCAGGTACCGCAGTGTTTGTCCTCAGGTCGATTGACGGATCCACACCGATCGCACACCAATCCTAACGGGGCTCCACAGGATCTGCAGAACTTTTGGCGAGTATCGTTTTCGGTGGAACATTTGGCGCAGAGCATGGCTCACTCCTTTTTGTGACTGTCCAGCGTTTCAATGATTTTCTTGAGCGCCTCATCGAATTTCTCTGTCTCAAACGGTTTGAGAAGATAGTGATCAGCGCCAGCTTCTTTAAACTGCAGGATTTCCTCTCGCGCGGAAATCGACGACATGACAACAACGACGGTGCCGGGAGACTCCTTCTTTATTTCACGAAGGACCTCCAGGCCTCCCATCTCCGGCATAACAGCGTCCAGGAAGACGAGATCCGGTCGATTGGCTCTCGCCTTTTCCAGTCCAACCTTTCCGTTGACAGCCGTTTCCACATGTTCGAAGCCGCGCTGCTTCAGAAGCCTCAAAATGAGTATCCGCATGTGGTCTGAATCGTCGACAACGAGGACACGACTAGTAGTTGACATGATTGCATATACTCCCGTTCGGCAACGAACGATTTACTGTTTCTTGAAGAAATCCAACTGAATTTTTGAATTCGAATCATATGTGGTGGAGACTGCGTTGACCTCCATACGCGTGCGCCAAGCGATTGTTGCTTGGCTGCCAGGGTCCACACCCTGGCAGTCGCCCCCGAAACCGTCGGTTTGCCTGCTTCCACGGCTTTCTCGAATTGGTCAGGCCCGCCACGAAGTGGTCCCTTCGGGAAAGGGCTCCTTCGGAGAAGTAGTTCCTGACCACCAGGTGACGGCTACAAAGATGCTCCGGGCGCCAAAGACATTGCCAGATCGCGAGCGCGGATGGTCGTTGCTCGTGACAGCACAGCCGCTCGTTCGATAACGTTTTTCAGCTCCCATATATTGCCCGGCCAGTCATACTTCATCAGTAGCTCGATCGCCTTCTCGTCAAGGTGCTTGGGCTCTTTGTTGCCAGCATGCACCTTGAGGAAGTGTTCGACCAGGAGAGGGATGTCGTCCTTCCGATCCCGAAGGGCCGGTAATTCCAGCGTTACGACGTTGACGTGGAGGAGCAGATCTCCCCGAAACCTTTTCGCTACGACCTCCTGCCGCAAGTCTTTGTTTGTCGCTGAAATGAGCCGGACGTCGGATTTGAGAATCTTTTTTTCATCTCCACGAATATACTCCCGTGTCTCCAAGAACCGAAGCAGCTTAGGTTGAACAGACAAAGGCATCTCGTCTATCTCATCCAGAAACAGGGTTCCACCGTTCGCAGTTTCCAGCAATCCCTGCTTCACACCTGTCCCAATCATCGAGCCACCTTCTTCTTGCCCGAAGAGCTCACTCTCGATCAGGAGCTCAGGCGTCGACGAGCAGTTGAGGGCCAGAAAAGGATTCTCCTTTCGCAGGCTATTGTTGTAGACAAAGTCGGCAACCATTTCTTTTTCAGTGCCGATCGCCCCCTGGATGAGAACTGCCGAGTCAGTCGGCGCTGCACGGGTGGCGAGATCCAGGATTTCCAAGAACCTCTTGTTCTGGCTCTTGATGCTGGCCGACAGCACACGACGGGCGAGTTCTGATTTCAACGCTTTGTTGTGCGCGACCAATCGTTTCCGCTCGAGTGCCCTTTGGATCAACCCGAGGAGGTCACTCACATGATAGGGCTTCGTTATGTAATAGAACGCCCCCCTGTCCATGCACTCAACGGCGGTTTTCACATCCTGGTCGCCCGTCAGCATGATGGTCTCGGTCTCTGGGTAATTCTGCCGAATGATCGTCAGGGCCTCGATGCCACTCATGCGCGGCATGCTGATATCGAGCAGGACAACGTCTGCTGGCTTCGCTTTGAGTTTCTCGAGAGCCTCCTCTCCGTCAGCCGCCACGTCGATATCAAAACCCGCCGACTTTAGTTTGAACTTCAGCGAAAGTCGGAGGTTTTCCTCGTCGTCCACAACAAGAATGCGTTCGTTCATCTGATCCTCAGCAGGTGAATCGGTGTTAAGATTCTGCGACCGGCAGCGTGAAGCCGGACGTCGTATGTGGACCTTGAAGCTGTGTCTTGCCCTTCCTCAAGGGCCCTCTCGATATCTTCAGGAAGTAGTTACTGACGACCAAGTTCATCGTTCCTTACATCGCCCGGCTGCCAGGGTCCACACCCTGGCAGTGGGCCTTGAAGCTTTCTCTCGCCTTTCCTCAAGCACTTCCTTGATTTCATCGGGAAGTGATTCCTGACGACCCCGTGCAAACTCTACCTCCCCCGATCCCAGACAATGGGATCGACCCCTCCTACGTCATAGGAGGGGAAAAAAGCATTGCGCATCATGAACTCTGGTTCTTGTCTTTTGTCCCCTTTGAAAAGGGGGACGCGGTCTGATTCTCAAGACCGCGGGGGGTCAAGCACAAGCTCTATCTCCCCCCGCCACAAAGCACGGCGGGCAAGCCAATCCCGAATAGCGGGATCGACCCCTCCTTCGTCAAAGCCCGCCCGTCTGACCGCAGACGGTCGGACGGGGAGGGGAAAAAAGCATTGCGCATCATGAACTCTGGTTCTTGTCTTTTGTCCCCTTTGAAAAGGGGGACGCGGTCTGATTCTCAAGACCGCGGGGGGTCAAGCACAAG
>JBGPAN010000365.1:0-4708 GCA_041480785.1 Bacteroidota bacterium
CGCGGCGGAGCGGGGCAGCAGTCGGAGAGTAGGAGACGGAGTCGTGTCGCAGTTGATCAAATGGAAAGCCCACCCCAAGAGGAAAAACTGAAGAAAATGACGTTGTCTCAAGTTACCTTTTCCTTGTTTCAAGAAACAAAAAGCTCTTTCTTTCGTCTATCCACGTCAACTTCTTACGCCAGTAGGTTTGCCATCGCCGTGGTGGCAGCGTTCATCTCATCACCCCCAAGGAGACTTATGCGAAAACTGCTCGCATCATTCATCTTGTTGTTTCTCTTCGTCGCTCTCGCAGGTTCGGCGTCTGGCCAGGGAATTCCGTCGAAGTATCATTCATATGACGAAATGACCAAAGCCATCAAGATTCTCGCGTCTACATATAGCGACATTGTCCGGATGGAATCCATTGGAAAAACCATCAAAGGGCGTGACATCTGGTTGATCACACTTCATAAGGGTGATCCCGATCAGGCCCACGCACTGCTGATTGTTGGCGGGACTGAAGCAATTCAGATTGCCGGAAGCGAAATGGCGCTCCGCTTCGCCGAGCATCTGGCTGCACACTACGGCAAGGTCGATAGTGTGACAAAGCTCCTTCAAACCACAACCGTGTATGTCGTCCCCCGGGTGAGTCCGGATGCAACGGAGGCGTGTTTCGAGAAACCGATTCGGGAACGCGCAACGAACTATCGCCCAACCGATGATGATCATGATGGCCTGGTGGATGAAGACGACGTCGAGGATCTCAATAATGATGGCGTCATCACGATGATGCGCATCAAAGATCCACGCGGCGAGTGGATGGTGCACCCTGAAGACTCTCGACTGATGAGGAAAGCCGATCCGGCAAAAGGAGAGCGAGGTTCGTACCTGGTCTATTCTGAGGGAATCGACAACGACAAAGATGAGCAGTGGAACGAAGATGCCGCGGGCGGAGTGGATTTCAATCACAATTTCCCTTTCAATTATCAATTCTTCTCACCGAACGCTGGTGTTCACCAGGTCTCACAAAATGAAACACGCGCAATTGCCGACTTCATATTCTCGAAGCAGAATATCGGCGTTGTCTTCTCGTTCTCATCCAACGACAACCTGACGACTCCATGGCGCAGCGAACCAAGACGCGCTGCTGCCACAACCGAGACACCATCAGCGCCACCAACAGGAGCCAGAGGGGGAGGCGGTGGATCCGGCTTCATGAGGTCGTCTATGATGGATGAAGCGGCGAGGGGACCAGTGACCTCTGTGCTGGAAGAAGATCAACCATACTATGAGTACATGAGCAAGCAGTTCCTGGACATCACGAAGCTTACAGGCGCGCCCGAAACTAAAAAAGGTGTGGGGGCTTTTTCGGAGTGGGTGTACTATCACACTGGTCGATGGTCATTCTCTGTGCGTCCCTGGTGGGCGACGGACCGTGCACCGAGACGCGATACAGCGGCAGGAGATGCAGCACGTCGCATGCGCCCCTCCATGGGAGGACGAACGCCGCAGAGTACTCCCGAACAACCACCTGATGAATATGCAGAACAGCTCAAAGCGCTGAAATGGTATGACGCAAACGGCTACAAGGACATCGCAATCCCGTGGACAAAAATCAAACACCCCGATTTCCCGGATCGCGAGGTTGAGGTTGGTGGACCGAAACCTTATGTCTTGACCAATCCCCCCGCCGATAGCTTGAATACATTTGCTCAACCATATATGAAGTTCCTCACCTATCTTGCCGGGCAACTTCCGACAATATCGCTGAACAACACCAAAGTGGAGAAGGTCAGCGACAACGTCTTCCGCCTGACGCTCGATGTCGTGAACAACGGATACCTTCCGACCAACAGCGGCTTGGGTGTTCGGGTGCGATGGCCGAGGAATGTCTATCTGACCCTCAGTCTCGCGAAAGATCAATCGTTGGCGAGCGGTAGAGCGAAGCAACCGTTGAGTTCGATCAAAGGGAATGGTAATTATCAAACGATGAGTTGGCTTATCGTCGGGCGCACTGGTTCGACCGTGTCGGTGACGGTGGAATGTCCGATTGCGGGGAAAGCAACTGAAACGATTACCTTGCGAGAAGGAGGCCGACAATGAAAACACTGACGATGAACCCATTGGCAGTGGTCAGATTCATGCTGTGTGCCACTGTGTTGTTGGCTCTTCCGGCGTCTGCGCAGGAAAAAAGGGAAATGACGACAAGCGCACTGAAAGCAATGGGTGCGCCAAACAATCCGAAAGTCGAAGTTGCATGGAACCGCTACTACGACAGCGAAGAACTTGCCCAAATCATGCATCGCATTGAAAAGGCTTATCCAAAGCTGGCCAAGGTGAGCAGTATTGGCAAGTCGTACAAGGGAAAAGAAATGTGGCTCATTACCGTCTCAAACCTTGAGAACGGCGATCCGGACAAGAAACCGGCGATGTATGTCGACGGGAATATTCACTCGAATGAGATTCAGGGATCGGAGGTCGCACTGTACACCGCGTGGTATGTTACGGAGATGTACAGCTCCAACGAATGGATTCACAAACTTCTCGACGAGAAGACGCTTTATATTATCCCGACAATCAATCCCGACGCCCGTGATCATTTCATTCATGAACCCAATACGGCAAGTTCACCACGAAGCGGCCTCGTTCCCCGCGATGACGACGGCGACGGACAAATCGATGAGGATACGTTCGATGACCTCGATGGCGATGGTAACATCACGCAAATGCGGATCAAGGACCCCAACGGGCGATGGGTGGCCGATCCGGATGATCCGCGCATGATGGTTCAGGCAAAGCCTGATCAGCGGGGCGAATACACGCTGCTGGGAAACGAAGGGATTGATAATGACAGCGACGGACTTGTCAACGAAGATGGACCGGGTTCCTATGATCCCAACCGTGACTGGGCCTGGAACTGGGCGCCCCGGTACATACAGGGCGGTGCTGACCACTATCCCTTCGCGTTCCCCGAAAACCGTGCGGTCGCTGAATTCGTGCTGGCGCATCAGAACATTGCGGCGGCCCAGTCGTTCCACAATAACGGCGGAATGATTTTGCGTGGCCCCGGATCGCAAAACGACCTGCGAACGTATAGCCAGCAGGACCTCCAAACGTACGATTTCCTCGGCAAGCTCGGGGAAGAGCAGCTTCCTGGCTATCGATATATCGTTATCTACAAAGATCTCTACACGGTGTTCGGGGGCGAGATCGACTGGTTCTATGGCGCCCGTGGGATCACCACATTCTCCAATGAACTCTGGACAAACTTTGACTACTTCCGCCGCCAAAAAGCGGGCGAAGAGGAAAACCCGAGAGACAGAAGTCAGCTCTACAGGTTTGACAAGATTCTCCTGTTCGAAGAAGGCATCGTCCCCTGGAAGAAATTCAACCATCCGCAATTCGGCGAGATTGAGATCGGCGGATTCAAGAAGGCGTGGACGCGTACCGCTCCCTCGTTCATGATCGAAGACATGCTGCATCGCAACATGGCGTTTACCCTTTTCGATCTGTACCATACCCCGAAAGTGCAGATCGACAGTGTCTCGACGAAATCACTTTCCGGAGGACTCACGGAGGTTTCCGCCGTCGTGAAAAACACGAGGGTGATTCCGACGCACACCTTCCAGGATAGCAGGAACAAGATCACCCGGTCGGATTGGCTGACACTCGAAGGTGGCAAAGTTGTCTCGGGTTCCATTCTGCAAAATCGGTTCTTCGGCATAGCCCAAGAGCAGAAGCGCCATCCAGAACGTATCGACGTGGAAAACATTCCCGGTATGGGGGCTGTGTATGTGCGTTGGATTGTGCAGGGAAAAGGACCTTTTACCATCACCGTCGACTCCGAAAAAGGAGGCAGGGACACGGAGAAAGTGCGATAGAACTGTGGTCGCATCGCGTGGGCTCCGATCACAGAACAGAATATTTCAAGATGATATCTGGCAGGAGCCGGATACCTATCAGTGCTGGTGAAAGGACGTGTGGGGTTTACCTGGATGATTCTTACCGAGGTCGCGTCCGCCAAAGATTGCATCCAGCCGGTTGAAGAACTTAGCCATCGATTGTCCGAAGGACCCCTTCGGGGAAATCGACGGCTTCGGACAAACGAAACCCCGGAGGGGTTTGGAAACCCGATAGAGCCGTTCGTTTCAACGAATGACGGAAAACGTATGCGGAGGATTGGACAATGTCCAATAATGAACGCCCAAGCCTGAATGATGAAGTATAGAACAGAACCATTGCGGGGTGACAATCTTGTTTGCATCTACTGCACTCGGGCAAAATCAAACATCGGTTTGAACAAACACGACTTTCCAATGACGCCATGATCATCATTCATCAGGAGATATCATGAAACAGAAGCTTCTCGTCAGATATTTGGCCCTCTCGTTCTTCCTTGTTGTCCTTGCCGTCCTCTCATCGGCACAACAGAAGAAGAGGCTGACGTTTGATCAGATCAACCGCGGCGCAGAGCCACAGCTGTTCGTGCCGTTGCCGAACATCAACAGCTGGGAAGACGATTCACACTACCTGGAAATGAGGCGGAAGGAGGGCGAACCAAAAGCAAAATGGTACTCTGTCGATGCCAAATCAGGGAAAGAAAAAGAGGTTCCGGCAAAGACACCTGATCTCAGTGAGTTCAAAGACCTGGTGGGAGCCGACATCAACGTGAATTTCCCGGCTGCCGCAAACCAAGGCCGGACACGATTGATCTACGTGAAAGAGAGAG
>JBGPAN010000366.1:0-4706 GCA_041480785.1 Bacteroidota bacterium
AGACTTCGTGGTGTGAATGCCGAGCAATCCCTTTTCGGTATAAGAGCCGACAGAGTTACCCTCCGGGCCGAAAGACCGCTTCACTTGCGGGACGCTGCCCGACTGGTTGACCGTTACGGTAATCACGTCTTGGTCCGTGTTGCCGCCCGCGCCAGTCACATTCACCGAGACCCTGTGGTCGCCGTCAGAAACTTTGGTCGCGTCAAAGCGCGCGCTCCACATTTGTGTCTCGCCGATGCGGGCTAGCGGCACTGCCTGACCACCGTCGATCTGCATGGTTACCGAAGCGACGCCCTTGTCATCCCAAACTTTGACGCGAATATCTGCCGTATCCTTGACGACTTGTGAACCACCGATCATGAGCAGTTTATCCGTTGGTGAGGTGATCATCACAAACGGCCAACTCCCCATCTGCTTGAACTTCCAACTGACCACACCGTTATCGAGGTTGGTGATTGAGAACCCTACCGGCCCTTCGCTCACCAGGCCGGTTGAGCGCGTGGTAGCATAGATCGTGTTTCCATCGTTAGAAACATCGTTGTAGTGCGTGTATCCTGCATCAACCATGATCACATTGTCACGCTGGATCACATCCTGCAATTCCGATACCTGGGTATAGCTGTGCATAAAGATCACACTCTTGAGACCGGCCTTCGCCGCTATATCCAGATCGTTGGTCAGCCACGAGTTCTGAGCATCGCTGATGCCGCTCATCACGTCCAGAAACACGAAGTGGTACTTATCCGGCGTGAAGCTCTGGTAGTTCACTGGCTCCAAATACTTGTTGTAGAGAGTGGTCCCGCCCTTGTGATCGCGACCGCCCAGAATGGCATACAGCGGCACTTGCAATTGATCGGTTGCTTGCTTGATGAGCTGGTACTCACTCTCGGTGTTATCATTCGTGTTGTCGCCTGGCAGTAGCGCGAAATTCACGCCGTTCTTGAGATACTGATTGACGCAATTGATGATAGTCTTGAAGTCGGCGTAGTTCTGCTGATCACCGGTGGTGATAAGCAAGTCACCGAAGTGGACCCAACTGACCACGCCAGGATTAAGGATATTCGTGGTCGCACTGAGGGCGGAAGGATTGACTGGGGTCGATCCGGATGGGTTGGACATTTGCGCGGTCGATGTGCTGGTGACGAACATTGCGGCCGCGATCACCACAATCGCCAGGGTATACATTGCTTTCGGTTTCATTCTACTACCTCCTGTTTTGATTTCAACATATCGTCTCTTTGGCGATCATCATGATTGCCTCACGAGGAACAAAAGTGAACGCTCCACACTCACAGTTGCCATTGTGCGCCTTGCTCTCTTTGGTTTTTCAATCTGCTGAATCACTGTACAGTTCTGGAGCTCATTTCTTATCCTGCCTTCTTGAAATCGATGTATCCCCGCTCCACATCTGTGTGCTGTAACTGCACACGGAGTCTGTGACCAACATCGAGGCCTTCAAAGCCACTCTCAAGTCTTCCTTCAACGGGCGGATGCAGAAGACGAACCCACGTCCCCTTCGCAGATGCGCCGGTGACGATGGCATCGAACTGCTCTCCGATTCTTGTCTCCAGCAGAATTGCAGCGGCGGATTTTGTGACCTGACGTTCAACCTTTTTCGCTGCATCCTCATTTTCTGTACAGTGTTTTGCGAGCGTCTCCAATTCATCGGTTGTATAGGGCATTGGATCTCCCGCCATCGCTGCATTCAGCAACCGCTGCGTGATGAGGTCGGGGTACCGACGGTTCGGTGCTGTTGAGTGAGCGTAATCTTTGACCGCAAGACCGAAATGTCCGGCAGAACTCCCTCCCGGAAGTTCGACCACATATTCACCAGCGCCTAAAAGCTTGATGACACTGAGAGAAAGATCGGGAAAGCGGAGAGGATCGGCGGATTTCCTCGATATCAAGAACTCATCCAGCGCCTTTGAATCGGGCTCTTTGGGAAGTGTGAAGCCCTGCTCCAATGCAAGCTCGATGATTCGATCCCAGCGTTTTGGTGTCCGCACAACTCGCCGAAGCGACGGCAACTTCTTGGATGCGAGGTATCGTGCCGTCACACCGTTTGCCGAGATCATGAAGTCCTCGATGATATCTTTGGCCTCATTCCTTCTTTCAGCTTTGAGGTCCTTGATTTCGTCTCCGTCAAAGACAGGGTTGGCCTCGATTGTTTCGAGATCGAGCGCACCGTGTTGGTGCCGGAGGGATTTCAGCTTTTGGGCTACGCTGTCCTGCAGCCGGAGATTCTCCTCGAGACCGTTGACTTTGCCGATTTCCTGAGGCATCGGCCCGCTCCCTTCCAGCCAGCCGGCAACGCTGTTGTAGGCAAGCTTGGCATGATTGCGAACTGTCGCTCTATAAACGTCTGAGCTGCGAAGCAACCCATCGCCGGCAAACACCATCTCAACAATGATGGCAAGGCGGTCTGCTTCAAGATTGAGCGAAGTGAGATCGGTTGAGAGCTTCTCGGGCAGCATCGGAAATATCTGCGCAGCTGTATAGACCGAGGTGGTGTTATGCTTTGCATGATCATCAAGGGCTGACTGATTCTTGACGACAGCTTCAACATCGGCGATGGCGACCAGGATTTTTGTGGTCCCCTCGGGCATGGCTTCGGCGACGCTCAGCTGATCCAAATCGCGCGAATCGTCATTATCGATGGAACACCATGCGAGATTCCTCAAATCACGCGTCGATGCCTCAACGTTTGTGACAGCCCCATGAATTCCGTCAAGCTCGCTCATCGCCTGGACAGAAAAATCCGGGAGAAGTCCTCTTTCCATCATCGCCCGACGTGCAATTCTCTGCAGGATGGCACGGTGTTGTCTGTCCTCTGCGTTCGTCATGCTGGCACCGAAAAAGAATCTCTACCCTTTGTGTTTTTCATATTGTCGACCCCTTGAATGAAAATACTTTGTCGTTTCCGGAGTGACGTTCTATACCATGATGACTATTCCCAGGGAGAGAACGTCCCACACCGGCAGATTCCATTTCAGAAAGCGTTGTCGAACTTTTCAGGCACACATAACCATTTCTTTTTCACTCAAAATCCAAGAACATCCCGCACTCCGGTGCGAAGTGCGAACCACTCAAACTGGAAGAACGGGTCATCCCGCACTTGCATATAGTTCACAACACCGATCTTCATCGAACCGGGCACATTGTTTCTGCGGATCGTGAGGCTGTTGGCAATGAACGATGTGATACTGTTGGAAAGGCCCTTTTCGCTTCCCGTCTGCTGGTCAATGGCTGCAAGGGTCAGGTCTCTGTAGATACCCTGCACGGTGCCGCTCGCGCGTCCCGAATCAACGACGATCTCGTATGTTGCCTCCTTGAGGACGCCCGCCTTGATGCGGATATGATCGGATACCTCAAGAAATGAATTGAGCGCTCTGAGATCCATTCCGCTCAGGGAACCAGAGTATCGGAACGAGCATTTCTGCGATGCCACAGGAATTGTCATGTTCAGTTTCATCGTCCCGGCTTTCATGAACTTCGTTTGTGCGTGGATGACACAAGCGGCGCCACGGGGGCCGTGATTGGCAATTCCTTCTGCCGACACCTGCATGCTATCAAACGTCACGATGGCCGGCTTCGCGCCGACCGCAAACCTCTCACCGTACTTCAGCTGTCCGTTTGTGATGCTGAGGCGATCGACCTGCAGAGTTCCCCTTATCGAAGAAAGCATCTCGTTCAGCATAAGGAGACCGGAAGTGTCTCTGCTGTCGGGCTTGTCCTTGTTCAGCAGAATGTCGAGGGCCGCATCGTGGACTTGGACGGAACCGGCACGATAGTTCTTCCCTTGCAGCAGTTCGAGACATGCCAAACCCATTACTTTCGCCTGTGGAACAACAAGGCGCAACCGGTTATTTCTGAATTTGCTTCCTGCAAAGAATTGCTCATCATCGCCCGGAGGTTGAAGCTTCAAGGCTTCAACGAGCATCTCCGAATCCCGCGCCGATACACTCAGTCGTTTGCAGCAAAGTTCATAGTGCGACGAAGGGAAGGTCAACACGACATCATGTACAATCACCACGGACTTGGCAAAGTCACTCGGTGCAAGAGTTCCTCCCCAAAGAAGATGCATCCAGCTGATCCCGCTGACGGAGAACGGACCTATATTCCCCGAGAATGCGCTATCGACTGCGCGCAGTTCAACGAAGTCAAATCCAAAGCGGTTCTTGAAGACGCTGTAATTCATGGCGGAGAGGCGAATCGAGTACGCGGGATACGCTTCAGCAAAAGCCTTTGTAATCCTCGGCTTGATGAACCAGTTCACAAGGGGATCAGGGAAGAGCAGGAGAACCAGCACGCAGGCGAGCACTATAGCTCCAACGGCAATGCCCGCACGCGACGCTACCTTCAGCGGCGACCGCTTTCGTCCTTCAGTTGGTGGATGCTTTTTCAGCATGTACTCTATCACCTTGCTTTCTTTGTCACAATCGCACGCGCATCTAATTCTTGAAAGCGTCCAGAGAGAAAGAATGATGCCTGCAACGTCAAATCAAACTCACGAAGGCGGCAAGCCCGGATAAAATGATCAATGCGCCTGAAATCCTGTTAACCCATCTGAGTCCGCCTGCGTCCAGATTCTTTCTGAAGAGGGTAACAACGTAACCAAGAGTCAGAAACCAGAGAGCCGAACCTGCAAACACTCCGAGGACAAGTATGCACGCTGAAATGAAAACAAGCCTATGTCCCAGCCCAAA
>JBGPAN010000367.1:0-4698 GCA_041480785.1 Bacteroidota bacterium
CACAGCAACCAGGTTGCCGAGGGTCATGGTAAGCACAGAGAGAATTGCGATGATCTTGTTCCACTCGAATCCTTGGAGCGTTGTCCAAAAACCCGCCGGAAGTCCGACCGCGTTTGAGTCAATGAACGCAATCTTGAAGAACCTGATCAGAATAGCGAATCCTGAAGCTTTTGATGCAACGGACAAGAAAGCAGTAATTGTTATCGGAGCCCCTTCATAGACATCCGGTGTCCAGAAGTGGAAAGGGACTGCGGAGATCTTGTAGCCCAGACCGGCGATGATCAGAAGCGTAGCCACGAGTAGTGCAATCGGATTGACGGGGGAAGTCACGAGAGCTCTGTTGATGGCATAAACATCCATCGCTCCACCGGTCAATCCAAAGATGATCGAAATCCCGTACAGCATTAATCCGGTGGACAGTGCGCCGTAGATGATGTACTTCAACGAGGCTTCGGACGAGTCGGGCGCTTCTTTTGTATAACCGGCAAGGACATAGGAGCTCAAGCCTGTCAACTCAATCGACAGCACCATCATCAGCAGATTTGTGGCACCAGCCATGAGGTACATACCGAGTGTCATCGCTACCAAGAGCGAGGAATACTCGACGAGTCGCTTGATCGTGGAAAGGACTTCGGCTGAGTAGAGCGAAAAGAGGAAGATGATAATAGCACACGAGCCGACAATCAGCTTGAAGAAAGACGCAAACGGATCGACCGCAATCATCCCCGAGAAGACCGATTCCATAGTCCCCATTTCCCGGATTGTAAACACTATCGATACAACAACACCGAACAGCGCAATCCACAGCGACAGTTGAGGGCGTGACCGGAAAATGATGCCCACAAGAAGGGCGAGACAGAACGTAATGGCCAGCGTTATCTCGGGAAGAAACTTCGCCAGGCTTAGTAAGGCTTGATCAACCATGATAATGTTCTAGTAGTCGTTCAATCAAAGACAGCACATTGCAGCTGTCAGAGTAATGAATCATCGTTACAACGCTGCCCCGTTGCGGACGACCTCGACGAGGTGATTCAAGGACGAGGTCATCAAATCAAGGAGCAACGACGGATAGATGCCGAGTGCGAGGACAACGATGGCCAACGGAACCAGGGTGAACAGCTCCCGCCCATTGATATCCGGGAGAGAAGCCCATTTCTCGTTCGGCTGACCGAGGAATACCCTTTGCAGGGTCCAAAGCATGTAGGCTGCGGTCAGGACGATGCCGAGCGTCGCCACAATTGTGAGGACGCGGAATGTCTGGAATGCTCCGAGGAACGAAAACGCTTCGGATATGAATCCGCTTAAACCGGGCAGGCCGAGCGCGGCGAAGAAGGCCACTGTCATGATTCCTGTGTATTTCGGCATCGTGATCGCCAGGCCTCCGAATGCATCGATGTCACGCGTGTGAGCACGATCGTAGATAACGCCGACAATCAAGAAGAGCATTGCAGTGATGGTCCCATGATTGAACATCTGGAGCACGGCTCCCATCATTCCCTGGGTGTTCAGCGCGGCCATGCCGAGGAGAACGATCCCCATGTGGCTGATGCTGGAATAGGCGATGAGCTTCTTGAAATCCTGCTGTGCCATCGCACAAAGTGCACCGTAAATAATATTGATGACGGCAACGAGGGCAAGAGCCCAGGAATAGTAGTTTGCAAGCTCCGGAAACATTGGATAGCTGATTCTGAGCAGACCGTACGTTCCCATCTTCAGCAGAACGCCCGCCAGAATGACGCTGATCGCGGTTGGCGCTTCAACGTGCGCATCGGGTAACCACGTGTGGAACGGGAATATCGGCACTTTGATTGCGAACCCAATGAAAAGCGCGATGTACGCCAGATGCCGCCAATATGTCCCGACACCGGCGAGAAGTGTGCCGGGTTGGTAGTTCGTGGGATTCATCATTGCAAGCATGTTGAACGTGTACATCCTCTCCCCAGTCGCAGCATCGGGAACCGTAACGCTGAAGTAGAGGGCGATCATGGCGAGCAGTATCAGAACACTGCCAAGCAAGGTGTAGAGGAAGAACTTGATGGCTGCATATTCGCGCCGCGGTCCGCCCCAGATTCCGATCAGGAAGTACATCGGCAGCAACATCACTTCCCAGAACACATAGAAGAGGAAGAAATCGAGGGAAACGAAGACGCCCATCATGCCGGTGTCGAGCAGAAGGAGCATGGCCATGTAACCTTTCAGCGCCTTCGGGATATTCCACGAAGCGAACACGGCAATAAAACTGATCAGTGCGGTGAGGATGACCATCGGCACACTCAGACCGTCGATGCCAAGGAAATAATCGACGTGGATTCTGCCGAACCAGGGCACACCCTTGATGTCAATCCAGGAAACTTTTTCAACCAGCTGCATCCCCTCCTGCGTATTGATTCCCAGAGACCCCTTGTTGAAGTGGAAGAAGATCATGACGGCGAGGAGAAGCTGCAGAAAAGTTGCAGCTACGGCGGTCCACTTCATCGCATTCTGATTCTCTTTGGGTATGAAGAGCACCAGAATCATGCCGATGATCGGGAGGAATGTTATCCAGCTCAGAACACCGATGCCCAAGAATTCCATTTGTAATCTACTCCTTCAAGAAGTCAAGTCAAAAAAGACACGTCCACAGAGCGGCCGAAGCCACACACTAACGGAACCACAGAAACAAAATCATCACTCCCAGAATGACAAAGGCCAGATACGTTTGGACCTTTCCGGTTTGGAGCCGGCGAGTCAGCAATCCCAGGAAACCAGCGAGGTATGCTGTCGCGTTGACAAGCCCGTCGACGATACTGTTGTCAAATCCGCCGACACCCACGTAAAACAGGAAGAACGTGAAGCCGGCAACCGCAATTCCGAGGATCACATATCCGACGATAGCGCCGAGAGTGGCTTCAGCGGGCAACAAGCCAAATCCGACGATCCACCCGACATAGAGAGATATTCCCGCAGTAACAATCATGTAGAAAACGGCACTGATACTGTTTTCCACCCAATTGCGCTTCGTTCCGAGCGTGAGGCCCTTCGTCCAACTCCCAACCCCGTTCACGATACCATCGATAATCCGATTGTCGAACCACCGCCCCAGTTTCGCTATCCCCAAAGTGCCTGCAACCGCTGTGGCATCGTAGAGTTCGTCGAACCTCCACTTGTTTAGCAGAAAACGGTAGAGCGGCCCGGTCTTGGCGGCGACGAGATCGGCATCGATCTTCTTCCAGTAGTATGTGAGAAACGCCATGAAAATTCCGAGGCCCGCCATGGTAAGCGAGAGCACCATGGCCAACATGTGGGTGTGATGAACCGATGTTTCAAATTCTTCGATTCCCGCCGCCGCGACGTTCGCCGGCACAACAGACTCAGGGCGAGGCAGTGCAGAATAGACCCATCCGCTGGCGGCGTTGAACGGATTGAGACTGAAAAATGCGAAGAACGAGAGGACGGCAAAAACGATCAACGGAATCGTCATCGTTTTGGGAGACTCGTGAATCGCATCGTACCGGTGATGGTCTTTGTGGTCACCAAGGAAGGTCAGAATAACCACCCTAAACATATAGAATGCCGTCAACCCAGTGACGAAGAATGCAACGATCGGGATGTACCAACGTCCGGTGAGGTTTGCGTAAGCAAGCGTCCCGGCAAGGATCTCGTCTTTGCTGAGGAAGCCCGAAGTGAATGGGACTCCGGAAATAGCCAGCGTGAACATCACGAACGTCCAAAACGTGAGGGGCATCTTCGATTTCAATCCACCCATGTTCCGGATATCCTGAGGATCCGTTTTGTGGTCTCCCGAGTGATGCAGCGCATGATGCATAGCGTGAATCACGGAACCGGATCCGAGGAAGAGACCTGCTTTGAACATCGCATGCGTTGTCAGATGGAAGAAGCCAGCGGTGAACGCTCCGACTCCAAGACCCATGACCATGTAACCAAGTTGACTGATCGTCGAGTACGCCAGCACTTTCTTGATATCGTTCTGTGCGATGGCGATTGTCGCGGCGATGAATGCTGTGATCGCCCCGATGACCGCGATCACCATCAACGCGTCCGCTGTCATCATCGGGAACGTGCGGGCAACCAGGTAGACACCGGCGGCAACCATTGTTGCTGCGTGGATTAACGCGCTGACAGGCGTCGGACCCTCCATCGCATCGGGCAACCAAACATGGAGCGGGAATTGAGCGGACTTGCCGACTGCGCCGCAGAACACCAAGATCCCCGCTGCGGTCAACCACGCCTCGCTTCCGAAGGGGAGGACCCCCGCCTTGATAGATTCAAAGATCGTCTCAAAAGTGAACGTGTGGAATGTCGTGAACAAGATCAAGATACCGATAAACATTCCTACATCACCGACTCTATTGACGATAAATGCTTTCTTCGCGGCGTCGCTCGCCGATTTTTTCTCAAACCAGTGACCGATGAGGAGATACGAACTGAGGCCAACCAACTCCCATGCGACGTACATCATGAAGAAGTTGTTCGTCACCACGATGCCAAGCATCGAGAAGGTGAAGACACCGAGGAACGCGAAATATCGGCCATAGCGGACATCGCCGTGCATATAGCCGATGGAGAACAGATGCACAAAAGCACTCACGATATAGACAACAAGCATCATCGTCGCTGCGAGGTTGTCAATCATGATACCAAGGGACATGACCATCGGACCAACGCCGGGGACATTGCCGAAATTGACCCACGTGAAAG
>JBGPAN010000368.1:0-4690 GCA_041480785.1 Bacteroidota bacterium
AAGTCCGACAAATCCGAAAAAACTCCGGAGCAGATGGCGAAGTACTGGGAAGGCTGGACGAAACAATATCCCATCGCATCGCTTGAAGACGGTATGGCCGAAGGTGATTGGGAGGGATGGAAGATTCTGACAGATGCGGTTGGCAAGAGAGTTCAGCTGGTCGGCGACGATGTGTTCGTGACGAATGTCGAGTACCTCTCAAAAGGAATCGATATGGGCGTCGCGAACTCGATCCTGATCAAGCTTAATCAGATTGGTACCCTCACGGAGACTCTCGATTGTATCGAGATGGCGAAGCGAGCACGGTACACCACGGTCCTCAGCCATCGGTCTGGCGAAACAGAAGACACGACCATCGCCGACGTCGTGGTGGCGACGAACGCAGGTATGATCAAAACGGGATCGGCGAGCCGGACGGATCGCATCGCAAAGTACAATCAGCTTCTCCGCATTGAAGAAGAACTCGACACCAACGGCTACTACGCCGGCTTTGGTGCGTTGAATGTGAAGCTTGCGTAGCCAGTGGAGCATATCAACTATCAAATACCACCCCAAGCTCACTCGCCAATGTACAATTGGCATAAGTTTTGGGGAAGAAAGACCTGGAACGTCGTCTCGAGGTTCGTAGAGTCCTATTGCCCTGAAGGTGGTGTAGTGATGGATCCATTTTCGGGAAGCGGCGTAACAGCGCTCGAGGCCCTAAAATTGGGTCGACGAGTTATCGCTGTTGACATCAATCCAGTGGCAAACGAGATATTGAGATTGACGTTGCAGTACGTTGACCCCTTGAAGCTACGACAGGCTTTTGAACGAGTTGAGAACGACGTCAAGAAGCCCATCAGTCACCTTTATCTCGCGACATGCCGGAAATGTGGACAAGCGATTCCTATCGAGTGTGCTATCTGGAAACGCGAAGGCACCAAGAAGTTGTTGCTTAAGGAGATTCGCTACAAGTGCAGCAAATGTGGCGAGGTGGTGCAAAAAGGTGCTAAACCGCACGCAAAGGACTTGAAACGCATCAAAGAAGTGGAGAGGGAATTCAGCAAACAAAAACTATGGTTCCCCAAAAATCCCTTGTATTATTCAGATGGTCGACCGTTCATGAAAAAGGAGCGCTACGAATCGGTCGCAGATCTCTTCACGATTCGAAATTTGTATGCCCTTGCCATTCTCATGGATTCCATCGAGAAGGAAAAAAGCGAGCTACTGAGGGATTTTTTGAAGATCGCATTCAGTTCAATGGTTCATCTCTGCTCCACACTGGGGGCTGTGAGTGATCCTATTCCAACGAGTCATCACACAGCCTTTTCTTCGACAGGTTGGACGCAGCACAGCTACTGGTTTGCCCCCGAGTTTATGGAACAAAATGTTTGGAGCAAGTTTGAAAGCTCGATCCTCGGTCACCAAGGACTGTTGAAGGCAAAGGTTGAGTCAAACAAATTCTTCAAGGATGTCAAGCTAACAAACAAGATTGACATGGTGCTTAGCGGGAAAGCGGACATCTGTATAGTCACGGGATCATGTCTGGATGTCTTTGACAGGCTGTCGGCACGCAGCATTGACTATGTGTTCACTGATCCACCTTATGATGCCTCAATCCAATACGGTGAGCTTTCGTACATGTGGGTCGCTTGGCTAGGAATCGATAAAGGCTATGTTGATAAAATCTCATCGTCGGAAATCATTCGGAATGAAAGACAGCACAAAGATTTCGATGTGTACTACGGTCTTTTGAAGCGAAGCTTTGATGGGATGGCGAAAGTCCTGAAGCTTGGTCGTTATCTTACACTGACTTTCCATAGTCCCACATTCCAGGTGCGGAATGCCACAATTCGTGCTGGTACTTTCGCAGGATTCGATTTTGAAAAGATACATCATCAGCCAACTGCTCAAAAATCAGGCAAATCTCTTCTTCAACCTTTTGGTTCCGCCCAAGGCGATTTCTACCTAAGATTCCACAAACCAACATCTAACAAGTCACGGGCTGGCGCGCCTGAAGAGATTGACGCATCAAAGTTTGAGAAGATCGTTGTCGAAACAACTGTGAAGCTGCTCGCGGAGCGGGCTGAGCCGACTCCGTACACAATCGTGATTAACTATATCGATCCAGTGCTGGCAAAACATGGGTACTTCTCGAGCTTACATACCGGACTGGATGTCAAGACCGTATTGAAGAAACATGTCGGGGCAGAGTTCACCTTGGTCAAGGAACGATTGGGTGGGGCCCAAGGACAACTGTGGTGGTTCAAAGATCCACAACAAATTGCCCGGCTAAAAGAGATTCCCCTGACAGAGAGAGTCGAACAAACAGTCTTGCGCTTACTGCGCGCAAGGGGGCGAGTGACTTTCACTGAAGCATGGGAGGCTGTGAGTACTGAGTTTCCGAATTCCTTGACGTCAGATAGTTCGAGCATCAAAGAAGCTTTAGAACAATACGCTAGGCCGGTCAGTGGAGGATTTTGGCTGTTGAAACCAGCGGTGACGCAGCGAATAACCCAACATAGTGAAATGATTGCAATCCTTGCGGTGGCCGGCCACACTCAGGGATTTAAGATTTGGATTGGCAAGAAGGAACAATCCGATTCTGCCGGTGGGGTGCTGGAGACAAAGAAAACGCTTGGATCGTATGTCGATGCGAAACTCTCGAAGATCGTCGGCATCGGTGATGCAAAAACCGTTGAGATGATTGATTTGCTTTGGATAAAGGGAGAACAAATTGTCGCAGCATTCGAAATTGAGTCGACAACGACGATGACAAGTGGGCTTGTTCGATGTTCAAACATATCGAGGGAGATCCCTAAGTATCTTGTGATACCAGAAGAGCGTGAAGAGCAGTTGAGACGCAAGATGAAGTCACCAATGTTCGCAGAGAGATTCGAACTTGATAGTTGGAAGGTGCTATTTTTTGACACGTTGCGAACCAACTACAAGAAAATGAGATCGGGGAGTATCAATGTCGAGGATTTGGCCAATCAAAAGGCCAGACCAACTGTCGTGAAGGAAGAGCAAGTGGAATACAATCTATTCAACCAGCAGGAAGAGGCAAAATGAGCATCAAATTTGGAACAGACGGTTGGCGCGGTCTGATTGCAGACGATTTCACGTTCGAGAATGTCTCCAAGGTTGCCCTTGCGACCGCGAACTACTTTAAACGGCACAAGAGAATCAAGAACGGCATCGTCGTCGGGTACGATTCGAGATTCCTCAGCAGAGAATTCGCAGAAGTGACTGCGACCGTTCTGGCGAACAAAGGAATCAAGGTCATTCTCTCCGACAAGATTTCGTCGACACCCATGGTCTCACTGCTGACGACAAAGCTGAAGGCGGCAGGCGGCGTGGTGATCACCGCAAGCCATAATCCCGCACGCTACAACGGATTTAAGATCAAAGGCGATTTTGGCGGACCAGCTCATCCGGAGATGATCGAAAAAGTTGAAAAGGAGCTGAAGAAAGTCCTGAAGTCGAAAGTGGGAGAGGCGAAAAGCTTTGAAGAGCTGTTGAAGAAAGGAACCATCAAGAAAATCGACTTCACGGCGGTCTACGTTGAGGACATAAGGACCAAGATCGATATCCCCCTCATTGTATCGTCCGGTCTCAGGATTGCCTACGATGCCATGTATGGGGCTGGTCAGGGTGTCTTCTCTCAGCTGGTACCGCCGAGGGCAGAACTCCGAAACTCGTTCAATCCTTCGTTCGGCGGAACTCACCCCGAGCCCATTCCACAGAACATTAGAGACCTCTCATCCGCTGTCGTGATGAAGGGGTGCGACATCGGCATCGCGACCGACGGCGATGCCGACCGCATTGGCGCCCTGGATGAGAACGGCAACTTCGTCGACTCGCATCGGATTTTCGCTATCCTCCTGAAGTATCTCGTGATGGACAAACACCTCACCGGTGAGATCGCAAAATCGATCTCAGTCAGCCAGATTATCAACAAAATGTGCGAGAAATATGGGCTGAAACTGCACGAAACGCCGGTCGGATTCAAGTACCTCTGTCGCCTGATGACAGAACGAAACATCCTGATCGCGGCGGAAGAGAGCGGAGGACTTGGATTGCGGGCGCACCTTCCCGAGCGCGACGGGATCTACATCGGGCTTCTGCTCTGCGAGGTGATGGCCACACGAAAGCGAAAACTGAGCGAGCTTGTTGAAGAACTGATGATTGAGTTTGGCTGGCATTACTACAACCGCATCGATGCGCGGATGACGGAGAAGGAGAAACAGCAAACGCTTGCCGCATACAAGAAGGGGATCAAGTCCCTGGCTGGTTATCCGGTCCGGAAAGTAGAGACCACGGATGGCTTCAAACTCTTTTTCGATGATGCCTGGGTTTTGGTACGGGCCTCCGGAACTGAACCGTTGATCCGGTTCTATGCCGAGGCAGACTCCGGCTTCAAATTGAACGCGCTCTTGAAAGCTGCGACAGACGTATAGAAGGAAAAGCGGCGTCGAAATCTAGAAAGAACGGGGAATTCTCCGTCAAGCCTCCCTGTTTCACACAGAGGAGGCTTTTTGTTGGTGTGCCCGGCATGGGCAATAACTTGGAGGTGAAAGTCCTCTACGAACCTTGATAGTGGGAATCGTTAGCCAAAGACAAGGGTGTCCACCGCGAGGTGGAATCTGAAAGAAGTCGGCGGCAAAGTCACGGTCTGACGTACAGAAATCGCATCAGGCAGGCGCACGCG
>JBGPAN010000369.1:0-4688 GCA_041480785.1 Bacteroidota bacterium
ACCGCATTGTTTTCCTTCATGTCGGCATGGTCTGAGTATATCGTTGCAGCACAAATTCTCCAGGACACCGATCTGTGGACGCTGCCGATCGGGCTCAAATCATTCGAGGCAAGCATGAGCACGGAATGGGGCCTCTATGGCGCGGCCTCGATAGTCGTAATGATCCCTGTCGTCGGCCTGTTCCTGGGACTAAGCCGATGGCTCGTCTCCGGCCTCACGTTGGGGAGCGTCAAAGGATAACGATGAAATGCACGCGCCGAATTGCACTGACCAGTTTCCTCCACATACACGCTGGAATGAATCGTCGCAGACTATGAAGAAATGTCACTGGTTGTTTCTTTTCTGCATCGCAGTTCTGGCGGGATGCTCCCGGAAGGATGAGTTTGCTATGTCGCTGAATGGCAGTTGGCTGTTCAAAGTGGATTCACTGAACAAGGGTGTCTCGGAGGGGTGGTTCCGGAAAGAAGTAAACCGCTCGGACTGGTCTTCCATTGAAGTACCCGATTACTGGGATCGCTACAATCTCGCAGCGTACGACGGCGCAGGTTGGTACGTGAGGACGGTGACGCTGGAAGACACTACGAAGCCCTTGGTGCTATTCTTCGGTGGGGTTGACGATGACGCCGACGTTTGGCTTGATGGGGAGAAGATAGGCACTCATGTTGGTTATAGCGAGCCATTCTACTTCGACATTCCACAACATCTCAAGCCTGGAAAGAAAGAACTTGTCGTTCGTGTGTACGACAATGGAGGCCCCGGAGGGATCTACAAGCCCGTGAGTATCGTTCCAAAGGATCGGGTGCTGGAGATGTTCAAGACGAAGTACTCCGAAGTCAATGCCCGACCGAGCGAGGATTGGGTTCGCGATGCCGTGATCTATGAAACGTACCTTCGCTCCTTTTCTCATCAGGGAAGTTTCAAAGCGCTCGAACAACGGCTGCCCGAGCTGAAAGAGCTCGGTGTGACCGTGGTGTGGTTGATGCCGATTCATCCTGTCGGCGAGTTGAACAGGAAGGGAACGCTGGGGAGTCCGTATGCAGTACAGGACTACTATGCGATCAATCCTGAATTCGGCACGCTTGAGGATTTCAAGTCTCTTGTGCATGCGGTCCATGCCCAAGCCATGAAAATCATTATCGATCTCGTCGCGAATCACACGGCCTGGGACAGCAGACTCGTCATGGAACACCCTGACTGGTTTACCAAGAACGAGGAGGGGGCGATCGTCTCGCCAAATCCGGATTGGTCCGATGTCGCAGATCTGAATTATGGTCATCACGAGCTCCGAAAATACATGATCGAAATGATGAAGTATTGGGTGAATGAGGTCGGGATCGACGGATATCGATGCGATGTCGCAGAGATGGTGCCGACAGATTTCTGGGAGCACGCACGTTTCGAACTGGACAAGATAAAACCGATCATGATGTTGTCGGAAGGTACGCTGCCGGAATACCACGTTGAGGCGTTCGATGTGACATATTCGTGGACAGTCTATGATGTCCTTTCAAAAGTGATCGACGGCACGACACCGGTGCAGATATTCGATGACATCGTGAAGACCGAAGGGTATCAATTCCCAAAAGGGTCATTGCGACTGCGGTTTAATACGAATCATGACAAGAACGCGTGGGATGCTCCGGCTGTGAAAAAATTCTCTCCGAAGGGTGCCAGGACCACGGCTGTTCTTTCATTTACGTTCCCGGGAGTGCCACTGATCTACAATGGAGAGGAAGCCGGCAACGACAAGAAACTGAGTCTGTTTGAAAAGGTCGAAATCGACTGGACGAAGAATCTCGAATTCCGGGCTTTCTATCAGGTGCTTGCTGCACTACGTTCTTCGCACGTTGCGTTGCGAAGAGGCGGCTATGTGCCAGTTGTCAACTCAGGCAGGGGCAAGGTCCTCTCGTTTGTGAGGCAGCTGGGAGATGACCAGGTCCTGGTTGTATTGAACCTCTCGCCCGATCAGCGAAGCTGTGAGGTCGCAGTCCCGATGTTCAAATCAAGCGAGTTCATGGAGTATTTCACCAAGACCCCGGTGACATCCTCGAATGGGCACCTCTCTCTGGAGATGAAAAGTCTCGACTATAGGGTTTTTCTACCATCGGCAAATGGCGGAAGAGGCAAACAATGAAATCATACACTGAGTACCTTTGGTTTAACACCAAGAAACATCGGGAATACATCAACATCACTCAGGAAATCGAGGGAGTCCTCGACAAGAGCGGGATCAAAGAAGGAATGATCCTGGTTTCGGCGATGCATATCACGGCCGCGGTTTATGTCAATGATGCGGAATCGGGATTGATACAGGACATCGACCAGTGGCTCGAACAGCTCGCTCCCTTCAATCCTGACTACAAGCATCATCGGACGGGAGAGTCGAACGGCGATTCTCACCTCAAGAGCCTGCTCATGCACCATGAAGTGATCGTTCCGGTCACAGACGGGAAACTCGATTTCGGACCGTGGCAGCAAGTGTACTACGCTGAATTCGATGGCCAGCGCAGGAAACGGGTGATCGTGAAGGTCATGGGGGAGTAGGCGCGAAGTCAGTCTTCACAACACCTCATCCGGAAAGAGAAAGTGAATTCGTGAAACCCGTTCACATTATCGAATATGTTGCATTTCAGACCGTGGCGTTTCTGGTTCAACTCATGCCGATCTCCGGTGCCCAGTGGGTTGGACGAAAGCTCGGCGGGTTTGTTTTCCATCCGATTGGATACCGCAAAGAAGTCACGCTCAGCAACTTGCGTCGGGCGTTTCCCGAGAAACCAGAAGCCGAGATTGTGGCGATTGCGCGTGGCGCGTACGAAAACATCGGAATCTCACTCTTGGAGTTCGTATGGTTTCCAAGAATGAGCCGCGAGCAACTGGGGGAAATGATGCACTTCGACAAACCTGATGTGGTGCAAGATGCGTACAACAAAGGGAAAGGGCTGCTCATTCTCACTGCTCACTTCGGGAATTGGGAACTGCTGGGCCAAAGCTTCATCGTGAAATTCGGATTTCCGGTAAACGGCCTCGCGAAGACACAATCCAATCCGTTTGTCAACCGAAGCATCAATAAACGCAGGAGCCGTGTGGGGAACAAAGTGATTCAGATGGAAACGTCCTTGCGCGAAATCCTGAGGGCACTGCGCAATGGGGAAGCAGTAGGCCTTGTCGCAGATCAGGCAGCTCCCAAAGAAAACGTGCCGATTGAGTTCTTCGGCACAATGGTCCCCACGCATCAAGGACCCTCTGCGTTATGTCTCAAGATGGGCTGCCCCATGGTCGCTGTTTTCTCCGTTCGCCGGCCAGATTGTTCGTATGATGCGTTTGTCCAGGAGGTACCATCCGAAGATCTACATGGTGACAGTCAGGAAAACGTCAACGAGTTGACCAGACGTCATGTCAAGATCACGGAAGAAATCATTAGAAAGTACCCAGATCACTGGCTCTGGCAACACAAGAGGTGGAAGCACGTGCCGTTGGAAAACGGGATTCAGGCAAGCAGCGTGCAATGAAGGACTTCAAAAACATCCTCGTGGTTCAAACTGCTTTCATCGGTGACGTGATCCTTACGCTTCCGCTCGTTCAGGTCTGCAAGAAACTATTTCCAAACGCCGCCATCGATGTCGTTGTAACCCCGGCTGCGAAGGAAGTGTGCTCGAATCATCCGGATATTCATGACGCGATCGCATTCGATAAGCGCGGCGCCGATCGCGGGGTCGGCGGATTGATGCGGTTGTCCCGAGCGCTCCGGTCACGCCGCTATGATCTTGCAATCGTTCCTCATCGATCGTTGAGAAGTGCCGCCCTCGTAAGGCTTTCGCGGATCCCGGTCCGAATTGGATTCGATCGTAGCTCAGGAAAAGTGCTTCTAACGGACGCGGTGCAATACAACCGGTCTGCTCACGAAATCGATCGGAATCTCTCTCTTCTCAAGCCGGTGAGCGACGGTGCCGTGCCCCGAGAATTGCCCCGCCTGTATCCCTCGGAATCAGACAAGAAAAGAGTTGACCGATTGCTCGTGGAAATGGAGGTGGCTCGGCCTGAGACACTCGTGGCCATCGCTCCCGGAACGATATGGAATACCAAACGCTGGCTGAAAGAGCGTTTTTCCTCACTGGCAGTGAATCTCGATGAGGCGGGGCTCGAGATCGTTCTCATCGGAGGCCGAGACGATCAAATCCTCTGTGATGAAGTCCGGACCCTCAGCGGTTCTTCTCACGTCTATAGTACTGCCGGGATGCTTAGCTTGCTGCAGTCTGTCGAACTGATTCGACGATGCAAAGCCCTCATCTGTAATGACAGCGCTCCCATGCATATGGCAGCCGCTTCGGGAACTCCGGTTGTGGCAATCTTTGGTGCGACTGTTCCGGCCTTCGGTTTTGGGCCTTCGGGTCCGCTGGACGTTACGGTTGAGACACAAGGGTTGAAGTGCCGTCCGTGTGCGACTCACGGAGGGGAGAAGTGTCCCATAAAGACCTTCGATTGCATGAATGAGATCTCATACGAGCGAGTCTTCCAGAAGGTGATAGATGTCCTGTCGAAGTCGTCACAATTAGGGCGTGTCGCGCGCTGAGGAAAACTCGGAAAGGGGAGATCCATTGAAGCCGCAAGCGGGAAGGGCGCGCGTTTTTCTTCTTCCACGAGAGCAAATCTTTTGCTAAATTAATCGACAATTATCTCGATCACAGACA
>JBGPAN010000370.1:0-4687 GCA_041480785.1 Bacteroidota bacterium
GACAAGAAATCCTCCTCCGATGCTGGCTGCGACCTGCTGACAGGGGTACGTTATTCTGTTTGGTTTAGGGATAACACGAAGTAGGAACCAGACAAGAGCAGCAAACCCAAACAATGGGAATAAGATCTTGCTCATCGTCGATTTCAGATTAATCCCGACTATTCGACCCGTCTTCGGACATCGCTTGAAAACACGTTGATCGAAATCTCTCTGTTGTTCAGTCATTGTTCCACCTTTGAGATTCTGTTTTGACGATGAATATTGATTGCAATGCCTTATTCCCCGAAAACCATAGTCCTCATTTGCCTGGCAAAACCGTTTCCAGTTGGCGCCGCGGGGGCAGTGAGAACATCACCCTCGATGATCGAACCTCATCGTCTAATATCGCATTGGCCAAGCCATCATAGGACTGGTCTTTGTACCTCACGGCTGCGATCGTCAACGTATAGTACATTCGGCCCGGGTGAAACGGTACGATCTGTGCCCACGTCCATTTCTTTTTCCCGAGCGCATAGGGAAGCATGAAGTCAATTGCCTTCCTGATGCTTCGACCATCCTGAGTCTGGAAGTGCCAGAGATCAATGCCTACTCTTTCGCCGAGCTGCCCAAGCTCGATCAGGGCGTCGAGATTCATGTTCGAGTAGCCCCATGACTTTGTTCGTTCCAGTTCTAAAGGTTGTGATCCGTCTGGCTCAATCTGCACAGCAATGCGTTTGTTTCCAACTTCGCGGAGAACACGTTGAGCAATCTCCTTCTTCCCAAGATACAATGCGATGCAGGACACCTGCACATCATAGGCACTGCCATGATTGTTTTTCCATCCCGCTTCGTCTTTTCCGTTCGGGCTTTCCAGGAGCCACGTCAGATACGATCCAAACCACAATCGAATACCCATGTCAACGTCTGAGGTCCACCGCTGCGACTGTTTCAGAAGCGCAAACGCATCGATGAGGTGCCTGAAGGAGTAGGTTTCGATGATGCCAATCCCTCGCCCCTGATTAACGCCCTTGATGGCCTGCGCATATTCAAGATTCGGATTCATCCGGGTTGGTGGATCAAGAAACCATTCTTTTACCTGGTAAATTGCCCGCGACGCATAACGAT
This sequence comes from Bacteroidota bacterium, assembly GCA_041480785.1. Classification (GTDB taxonomy): domain Bacteria; phylum Bacteroidota; class Ignavibacteria; order UBA10030; family UBA10030; genus UBA9647. The sequence continues at coordinate 1,105 of JBGPAN010000370.1, forward strand.
CATCCTGACTGATCTCATATGCCAGCGCGAGGGTCGAAACGTTGTTGACCATGTGATTGATGCGTTCATTGTCGCCGACGAGACGGTATTCCGGATTCACTTCTCCATCGTGGCGAATGTACGGCAGTCTGTCTGGTTTTGTTGTATCTGGCCACCAGTAAGGCGCAAGGCTCATATAGTCGTGTTTGTCGCCGCTCGGCGGGGTCTGCGTTTTCTGGACCACAGAAACAAGGTCTGCGGTGAGGGCCTGTTCGGCTTCCTTCAAGAGCTTATGTACAGCCGGCTCGTCCTGAGTTCGATTTGCTATGTACAATTCCCTGGCGTGTTCCAGTGACACACGATTCAAGAGAAGCACGTCGGGTGTGCGTGCCTTTTGTGTCCACATCAGCATCGGACTGAGAAACACGATGGAGACGACAGCGGTGATTCTTCCTGACATTGGACCCTCGCTATTTCGCTAGAATGACCTTCTGTGTTTGTCAAGTTCCATCAACACTCAGCCTGAATCAGTAGATGCCGCTCAGATAACCGCGAGTCCACTTCATTACGAACTCCCGTATCAAGAGAGGCGGCTGCCGAAGGCAATCTCTCATTTCGAAGACGCGCCTTCGAGAACAGGTGAGTTCCGCACGATTAACCCTCGTACTCCCTCAAACCTGGCGGGGGGAACGCCCTCTGCAACCTTCGCTTTGAAGTTTTCGATTTCGAGCCCATCGACATCGAAACAGGCGATCGGCGGGCGCATATCCTGCATCTCGAAACTCAGGTGTATATCAGACAATTCCAGACCACGCACATGACGGGCGAACAATCCATACCCCGGAGTGATGCCAATTCTCCTAGGCTCCGGATATCCTTTGTCAAGCTCGGGTGGAACACGAAGAGCGTCTTCTTTCGTGCCTCCGCCTTTGAAGCTCATCCGTATGTCTTGCAGCCGCACGTTTTCCACGTCGTTTCCCGGAAGTCCTGTAATGTGAATGCCGCTCATGGAGTCTACAACCGTTGCGAGAATGTGCGAGATCGATATGTTCCGGACGGAACCGACAGTCAGACTGTCCGGTCCCCGGTTTCGTCGGCCCAAAGTGATGTAGATCGGATAAACATCCACATTCATCATTGTGATATTGGAGATCGAGATGTTTTCCAGGATCCCGCCATCAACCTCCTCGAGTGCGATTCCCCGGCAATCCCGTACCGTGCAATTGGAAATCACAATGTTGCGGAACCCACCGTTTGATTCAGTCCCAAACTTGATACGTCCGTTCTTGTTCTTGCTTGGCTTGAATGTGCCGTCGAGCAGCGTTCCTTCTTCGTACCCAAAGACCTGGCAATTCGTGATCGTGAGGTTTTCGGTGATCACACGTTTCCCAAGAGCAAACGAACTTTTCGGACAGAGAGCATCGTCGTTCGGGGCATTGATGCGACTGTTGGAGACCGTCACACTTTGGCAGCAATCGATGTTTATTCCATCCCGATCGGTGTCGATGGTGACATTGTCCACCGTAGCATTGTAGCAACCAGTCAATATGATTGCGAAATGGCCGCCATGAAAAATGGTGATGTCACGAATCAGGACGTGATGGCATCTCTTCAGTGCGATCGCCTTGTCACCCAATCCGATCGAACCTGCTCCCACTTCCTTGTCTTTTCTCGTGAGACCGCCGCCGTTGATCAGACCGGGTCCCGTAATTGAGACGTTCGCGAGGTCTTCTCCCCAAATCAGACTATTGTGGAAGTAAGTGTGCCCCCCATCTTGATAGGCTTTGCCCTCAAAATGTTCGGGGGGATCATACGCATTCATTTCTTGCGGAGCCCCGAGAATAACAGAACCGGCGTCCAGATACAGGTGAACATTACTCTTGAGGTGAATGCTTCCGCTGAGATACGTGCCTGAGGCAATGAAGACGGTGCCTCCTCCGGCCTGAGCGCATGCCTCGATAGCTCTGTCGATTGCAGGACTGTCGAGCTTTTTCCCGTCGCCGACCGCACCGAAATCTCGAACGTTGAAGAATGCCGGATTTGTTGATTGCGCAATTCCGCTCTGCGCAGAAACCAGGCTGAAGAGGAAGGCGAGACTCAAGAGAACAGAGAAAAGATTCTTAAGCATACGTGACCTCATAGCGCAGACTGTTTTGATCTGAGCTTTTCGAGCTTATGTTTTCCCATCAGGGCCGTCGCCCAAAGAAATCCACCAACCGCCTCTTTTGCATTGATGACCCTTGGAACGTTAATGTAGGTTTCAAAATCCTTCTTTATAGTAATCCCGTCTCCACCCCCGTGAATGTCAACAAGGCCCTGCTCATTGATCCGGGCAAAGGTGAGGAGGCTTGTGTAGCCCTTGGCCACAACCGGTGCATACTCTGATTTCTCGAGGAGGCCCGACTCAATTCCCTTTTGCATGGAATAGACAAACATCGCTGTGCCGGACGGGTCAATCCAGTTGCCAGTTCGATCCCCCTTGTCCACGATCATGAACTAACTGCCGCTGATCGGATCCTGGGTTCGCTTGAGGCCGGCCATACGCCTGAGGTAAATGTCCTCCACCTCGGCTCGCTTCGCATGGCTTTTCGGTAACACATTCAGTGTTTCCACGAGTATCAGAGCGTACCAACCCAACCCCTCGCTCCACACTTCAGGAGACAATCCTGTTTTTGGATCGGCCCATGTTGTCTTCTCCGGCTGCTCTGTCCACGCATGGAGATAGAGTCCGGAGTTTTCCTTCAGGCAATGTTTCGCGAAAACCGTGATTTGCCGGACCGCTTCATTGAAGCAATATTCGTTCTCTCCGATCGATGTTCCATACCGAATTACAAACATCTGTCCCATGAAGACGCCGTCGATCCACATGTTTGGAGATTTGTTGCCATGCCAGAACTGTCCGTCACTCCTCGGATAGTCATCGAGCACTCTGCGGAACTGACTCGCAGCCACTCTGTAGCGCTCATCGTGCGTATATTCATACATCGCTACGATGCTGGTGCCCGTCATCAGATTATCAAGATTCGTCAGCTTGTCCCCACGGAAAGTTCCCTTTTCGTCGACAAACTGATCGATGTAACGTTTCATGTAGTCGAGATACTTCCTCTCGCCTGTCGATTGATAAAGCATCTCGAACCCGCAGAATACGTAGCCTTGAACGTACGTCCAGTCTTTCCAGTACGCCTGCCGGTAGTCCGGATAGCGTTCCATGATGGTTTCGGCCGCGGCGACGGACCAGAATTGTGGCGCTTTTCCGGGAACGTACTGTAGGTGCGCGCCCGGAACCCCTACCGAGGTACCTCTGCGCGGAGGAACCTGAGGAACTCGCTTTGTCGAATCAGTTATGGGGGTTGGCGCAGGGTTCTGCACGACCTGTGCGGCTGAGAAGGAATGTAGAAGAAGAAATGCCGCGAGAAGGGAGAAGAGGCTCAGGGTTCTTTCGCCGAAACACTTCATCAGCATATGCGATAGTTCCTTCAACGTCGGCTGAATGCCTGACCAATGGCCGTGAGCTGGTCCATGAACGGTTGGGAAATCAAACCGCTACGCTGAAGAGGAACATCCCACGTGATGACTCCCCCCTCATCGGCAACTTTGTTGCTCC
>JBGPAN010000371.1:0-4667 GCA_041480785.1 Bacteroidota bacterium
CCGCCTGCGAGCGACAGAAGCAGATGCATTTTGGGACTGTCGAGTCTATTGAACCTCCGATGCCCCGCGTTCTCTAAGCTTTCCGAGCTTTTTGAAATTGGATATGGTAATTCCGGTCAATGCACTACTACCCTTCGGGTCCGCTAAAGTCTCCACCCTACTGTCAGAAGCAGAAGCAGTCCACCAGGGCCCTCGTTAGAAACCTCGCCTCGAAGCCGTGACGGCGACCAGTCCGTCCCTCCTCCACCTGCAACGAAAAATCTCAACTCGGGGGTAATCACCATGCGCTCGGTTTCGATCATAGATCCCACACCAATAACGAGACCGCCAATGTTCTCATTCCATTCGGATCCGTCGTAGTAGTCACTCATATTTCCTAGCTGCCTCCCGATGTCTTTTCCATTGGAACCAAGGCGCTGGTAGTGTAGACCGGGGCTGATGAAGGGAGTACATCCCACCCCATTCGATAATTCGAGGGGAAGACAGAACCGCGGGCTGAGCGTGAAACCTGCCGTCATCCCGCCTGAGGATATCTGCTCACCAAAAGGAAGCCAGTCTTCTTTTGTCCCGCCCGAGATTCCATAGTCGAGGTCGAGCCGCAGGTCAAAGTCGAGAGGTCCCAGCGTGAAAAGCGATTGCTGTTCGATCGCAGCAACGAACGCTAACCGGCTGAACACATGCACCGGGTAATAATAGTAGTATCCACTGTAGTACCCAAGCGCCCTGTAGTACCAATTCGTAGTGTATCCGAGCAATCCGATTCCCGCGCTAAAGACAAAACCTCCCCGCAGCCGCTTGCTCTGCCCGGCGATCCCCATCGATGACAGGTCCTGAGGCGGTCCTTTGAGCGCCTTTTCTAGACCAATCAAGTCGAGTACACTGCTCTCCTTGGTCTGAGTGTAGGGTGATGGAGAAACAATCGGCTGAGCACAAAATGAATTCTTTGGGTGAATCCCCTGTGCGTGTAAGCAGGCTGGATCCAGGCAAGGTGCGAGGAGCAACAAAAGACAAATCGATTTATTCATCTAATCCTCCTCCTTGAATATCTGAGGATGGAAAACCTTGTCGTCACTTGGTAGTGAAACTGAAGATTTCTGATGTTCCCATTCCTACAGAACCTGTGCCGCCATTGACGAAGCGAACAAGCGTCTCTGAGGCACAATTGTCCATCGATAATGGATAATGCACAAAAACCTGCCAACTGTACGACACGTTTGATGGCAAACCTAATCCTTGCGGGCTTAGGTTAGGGATCGATGCACTGTTAGCAGCGGTGAAAACAACGAAAGTTGGTCCACCCCCTGAAGTCATTGGCGTTATGTCAATCTCGAAGACACCTGTCTGTACTCCCATAGCCCAGAGTAATTGGGTGGTCGTATCTACCGCCGTTGCATTGTGGACAGGAATATTAAGCTGCGGAGCGTCCGCGAGAGATATGCTGACACCGGTCGTACCCCCAACAATTCCCATCTTCCAATACCGAGACTTTCGATTTGTTGGTGTCGCCGTCAATTCGCAGTACCCTTCAACCTCAAACGTAGCTCCACTAATGTTCGGCACCGAGTAGCTGAAATCGTCTGTGATCGTTGCGCCCTTCTCCCCACCCAGAGAGACAAAGGCGTTGCCATAGTTGAGACCGATATATTTTTCAGTCAGCTTGTAACTGGAAGTTGGTCGAACGATGGTGCCACTGATGGTCTGTTCCGGAGGATCGGTAAGATCGGTCGTGGAGAAATTGAGGCCACTGAATGTCCCACCCGCGCTCATCGTGAGATCCTTGGACCCATAAGCGTCGTATTGTGATGGTAGTCCATTCGCATTTGATGACCATCTCAGCGTGTACAACTTGCCGCTGTAGGAGGTTGTTGAACCCTTCCATAACGGACTGAAGCTGAAGAGGCCTGTTGTGGGACTTGCAATGCCCGACCATGAGTTTGTTCCGCTCACAAAAAATACTTTGGTGGTTTTTCCGGTGGCTACGGGGACACTACCGCTTATAGTTGCAGTTTTCTGTACAGTGAGAGAACTGAAGTAGAGCAGGGTGGGGTCGGAACGAGTCAAACCTCGGTAGACTGTGGCCGCCTTTTGCGTGCTCAGAATCACCGTGATGTCATAAGGGGCGATCACATTCGAAATAGTAAATCCGCCGCTAGCGTTCGTGATGCTTGGCGATTGTCCTTTAACGAGAACAGTGACCCCAGATATCGGTTCACCATCATAGTCCTTGACAAAACCGTTTAAAGTAATCGGTGGAGCCACGGTGACCTGAGCATTTGCAGACACATTGCCTCCCGCGTTGGTCGCAGTCAAAACAAACGTCGTCGTTGCTGAAACAATCACATCCTTCGAACCGTTGTCGGTTGGAGTTACCGCTCCGACATTCGGCGAAACGGAGAGACCGGTTGCACCTGTAACCTTCCAGCTCAATGTCGCAGTGCCACCACCCGCTGCAAACGATGATGGATTAGCCGTAAACGAAACAATGCTAGGTGGATCGACAGGTTCAACTGGGTTGTCCTTTTTGCATCCTGATATTACTAGGCCAACAATGAGGACCGTCGTAAGTACCTTGAGCAACGAATAGTAAGAAGTCATTGGGGTCTCCTCCCTAGTTGTGTTTGAGTGCTTGCTTGTTGGTTCTGTTCAATTTCGGCAAAAACATCTTGTTCCGTATTCACTCGCAACAAACCCCGAAGTGTCCCGGAACATAGCGCCTCTATTTCAACAAAATCATTTCCGTCTTTGTATCGACGGGGTTTTGCTTGCAGCCAGTCAATCCAATTGCATATATCAGGAACGACAACGTGGACAGCGTAATAAGAAATAGGCGGCTCATGATCACACCTCCTACGAAATTCAACCATCTATTTTAGAAGTTCTGTCAGCGCCAAAGCCAAGAAAGGTGGCTTTGAGATCCAAAAGAAGCGAGAGTAGATTGTGTCGCAGGAACATTTCTTCTTCTTTTGTTCTTCTTTGTTCACTTTGCCAGCATTCAATCATATCGTGATGGGACCGGCCTATTGCGGACGCTCATGTCCAAAGGAAGCCCTGAAACAGTGGACCCAGCAAGCCACAACTGCTCGAACAATTGCGAAAGATCCGCGGCACCAGAGCGCTACACAACTCGCAGGGATGTTGCATACTGGCGCCGCAACAAAGCGCCGGTCCGTTTGGGTTACCTGTACGTGTGTGCTCTCTACTTCCGCGCTGCCACAACCTCGCGGTTCTCTCGCACACCAGCCAAATAGCTCTGCCGAAGTGTATCACCGCGCAAAGCCTGAGCGTTTCGCATAATGACCTCATGCGCTGCGCGGAGACACTTCAGGTAATTCACTGAGTCGCGCATGAGTGAATAGACTTGCGCAAGGTTCCACCTGATTTCGACATAGTCGAAGGGCTTGTCATGGATCCCGAGAAGCTTTTCTGCGCTTATTGCACTCTGCTCAGCCGCTTTTAGGTTATTGCTCCGGGACTCGACCAGGGCGAGCCAAGAACTCACCCACGGCATATCTCGCCCGAGTGCATGAAGCGAGTCCCTCGCCTGCGAGAGTTGCCTGACCGACTCACGGTACTCCTTTTTCCAGAAGTGGATTACTCCTGTCCTAGCTGTTGCAAGGCTTTTTGCAGGACGATCATTCACCTTTTCGAGAATCTCCGCGCTCTTCATGTATTTGGCGAACGAACCACTGTAATCCCCTTGACGCATGAGAACCATGGCAAGATTCCCGAGGGATGTGCCCTCCCCCCAGAGATCTGCGATGCTACGTCTTACCTTCAGGCTGCGCTCAAGGTACTTTAAAGCTGATGCGTAGTCGCCAACCCTGTTGTATAGAACTCCAATGTTCATCAGGGTCAGGCCCTCTGCCTCACGATCACCCACTTCCAACGCGATTTGCAGGCTATGTTGATAGTCTGCCAACGCTTTCTCGTAATCTCCCTGGGCCTCGTTTACAATTCCGATATTTCCCAGCATGCGGCCTTCTCCCGCACGATCGCCAAGCTCCTGCTTGATTGCGAGACTCTGCATGTAAGAGCCAAGCGCTTGTCCAAACGCTCCCTGCTCTACCAGACCATTTCCAATTGCCCCCAGAGTGTTGCCCTCCACGACGCGGTCACCCAATTCTCGGACGATTTCAAGACAACGCTGGTAGTAAACAATCGCCGTATCATTCTGTCCATGATAGGCATACACGACGCCAATATTCATTAGCGTTGAACCTTCCCAGCGCCGATCACCTAGCTCGCGCCCGATTTTCAGACTACTCTCATAACACTCCAAAGCCTTCAGGTAGTCCCCCTGAGTGTCATACACTACTCCGAGGTTGTTGAGCGCTTTCCCCTGACCTTCTCGGTCTCCTGCTTTCTGTGACATCTCCAAGCTCTGCGTAATATTGGCAATTGATCCGCTGTAGTCTCCTATGTTGTACAAGGTTGTGCCTAGACTCTTCAGACATTTTGCGCATTCCAGCTCATTACCTCTTGAACGAGCGATACCAAGTGCCTGTTCATAGATCAGCTGTGCGCGACCAAAATCACCCTCCAGTGCGTACGTTTCACCCATTCCAATTCGGGGAAGCACAAAGAGAGTATCGAGGTCAATCGATTGTTTGTACAGCCCACGCGCTACGAGCACATCCTCCTTCTTCTTTTTTGTTTCAAAGATATAC
>JBGPAN010000372.1:0-4664 GCA_041480785.1 Bacteroidota bacterium
GTCGACGGCAAAGAGACAAGACTGAAAACAACAGATCTGATCTGGAAAGCGCATTTCACGCTGCCGGAAAACGGAATTGCCGGCCTGGAAGAGACTTCCTATTATGTCGATTATCAGGGCGTGAGATTTCTGATGCTCAGCACGAATGACAAACTTCAGGAACAAGCTGAATGGATGGAGAAATTATTGTCGAAGAACCCGAACAAACGGACGGTTGTTGCGTTACATTATCCATTCTACAACACCGGAAGCGACCATGACACAAAAGCTGTTCGAATCGCCTTATTGCCCATCATTGATAAGTACAATGTAGATCTGGTACTGCAAGGCCATGACCACACCTATGCAAGAACATTCAAATTAAGGGATGGCAAAGTGGTTCCTGTTGATGAAAAAGGAACCGTGTATGTTGTTTCGGTCAGCGGGCCTAAAGCATATGCGCTTAACACACAATACAAAGATTTGATGGCAAAGATCGGAGATAAGATTTCGTCATTTCAGGTGATATCGGTCGAGGCCAACAAACTGTCTTTCATCGCATATACTGCTGCCGGTGAAGTGTATGATTCGTTCGAACTAAGAAAGTGAGTTGTTGAGTCAGTGTTACAGCAACGAAAGATCGCGAAATGACGGAACACGAGTCCCAATGATTTCTCAAATCGAGAGGGTCGTAGTATGACAAGCACAAACTCAACAATGCTCCGAGCGGCAGGTATGGCAGTTGCAATGCTACTTCTTGCTCTGCCAATAACCAGCTGTAGTAAAAACGACAAAGCACAAAGCGCGTCGAGTAGTAAATCTAAGACGGTAAAGCAATTTGTATTTCCGACGGAAAATCTGAAACGATACAGATTTCCGACTCACGTCAACGATATTATAATCGATCGCGTTCACTCTTCCTTTTCAGAGGCGTTCATGGTTATCATTGAACCTCAGAAAGCTCCGCCATTCCATAAACATGACGATACGGAACAAGTTCTTTATGTGATTGATGGAACCGGGGTACTAACTATCGGAGACAAAAAGGAACAGTATCATGTAAAACCCGGTGATGTCGTGAGAATTCCTGTTTCCACTTATCATTCTATAGAAGCCGACAAAGAAAAGACATTACGCTATCTGTGCGTAGATTGTTTTGGTGACAGACCGACCGCTGAACCTACCTGGGATGATCACGTAAAAGTTCTGTGCGAGACGAATGGTTGGGATTATTCCAAAGTGGTTTCAGAGCCTAAGTAGAAGACAAATGGCGATCAGGCCCCGAAAAGATGTGACAGTAGAAGGAGGGTTATCGCTTTCCAGTTCCGCTCTTCGAATCCCGCCTAGAAGCGGAATCCAGGAGCGGGAAATCCCGCTTAGGGTGCGGGATCCCAGTCCCGATGTACGGGATCCCGCCTTATGTGACCGATTATTGTGGCGGGAACAGCGGGACTTGGAAGCGGGACACCCCACTGTTGTTGGGTGGGGCTAGTTTGTAGTTTTCGATTGTGAGGTGAAGCCAAATCGTAAATCATACATCGGAAATTGTCTTTCCCGTTTCGCTTCGCTCAACGGGATTCTCAAAACGACAGAGAGGTTAGCTTCTCCGCCTTCGGCGGCTCGCTAACCTCTGTCGTTTTGGAAGTAGCCCTAACGGGGCTCGAACCCGTATTTCGGCCTTGAGAGGGCCGCGTCCTAAACCGTTAGACGATAGGGCCAGAAAATTGAGTAGTTGGGCAAATTGAAAATTGGGTAATCGGAAGAGACTCCAACAACAATTCCCCAATTACCCAATTACCAAGTTCCACAATTCTCTTGCTGCCCCGCTAGGGCTCGAACCTAGACTTTTCTGATCCAGAGTCAGACGTGTTGCCAATTACACCACGGGGCAATCTTGAATTTCAATTGCTCCATCGGTAACCCTGAGCCTCGACTTTCGTCGGGGTAAACTCCGTCGAAGGGTTACACCACGGGGCAATTATGGCTCTCAATATACAAAACAGAGGTCGTTTTGGCAAGTTCGTAGTTTCGATTGAAAATCGCAACAACTCCTGCGTTTTTTCCCGACGTCTTGTACTGTTCTCCCGGTCACTCAACTATTCCGTCGGCACAAAGTTCGCATATTTGCGAGCTGAAAGGTAGTGAAGTCCGGTTGCTGACGAGAAGTTTGCGAGAATCACCAAACACAGAACTATGATGAGCGGAGCATGCAGGAGAAGACTTGTAACCAAAACGACGGCCGCTGGGATTGAAGCTCCGATCGAAAGGAAGAGACCGAAGATCATCGCATACCCTCTTTGAATTGGATCAGTCGAGTCCGGGTTGTACAAGCTGATCAAAAAGAATCCGGAGATCATGCAATGCATGAACGACCACCCGGCTACGAGGACAAAAAGGATGGGGTAGCCGGCGCTGCCAAGCAGAATGAAAGCCGTAAAGAATGGCACGAGAGTCACGGAACAGGTCATCGCTGTCCACTGAAGAATGTGCATCGTCACGGTGTGGAACGCACTCAGGGGTATCGGCTTCTGGATCTCCACTCTGCGCAGGATCTCGGAGAACCCGAGAGTGGATACGATCGAAAGAGGCCATGATGCAATAAACATGGCGACACCGCTCAACCTCCAGACGGCCGATATTTTCACAGGAACATGATAGAACTGGCATGCTGCCCAAGCGCCCACGACCGCGAGGAAGAGCACTCCTTGGAGGCCTTTGATGGCAGTTCCGAAGCTGCGCCAGGTGATAATCATATCGAGCCAGAAAATTGCTCCTGCTTTTCGGGGGTGCATCAATCGGGCGAACCAGGGGAGTCGCAGCACTTTCTTACCACCCCGCTTCATCTCCTTCAACCTCTCTGCGGGGCTTCTCATCCGCGTCACCATCTGAGTCCGGAATTCTGTCAGCCGGAATGCATAGTCATAAAGAAGATGATTGTGCGATCGGAGGACATAATACCCGCTTGTGGCCAGACTTATCCAAAATACGATGCAAAACCAGAAGGAAGCTGAGGCCAGATCGGCCTGGATCAGGAAAAGCTGAGCCAAAACTCTGAACGGGGCGAGGAGCACGCTCAACGGAAGCGATTCGGTGGAGTTCACGAGTCCGGCCTGGAAGCCCAATCCAACTGCATATGCTTGCACAATAGAGTATGCGATGATAGTTGCGATCGAGCCCAGGAAAACGCACAGAGAGGTTCGAAACAGATAGCGCGGGATCAGGTCGAACTCGCGCCGTATGTCAAGTATGAGCCGCCAGAACAAGAGTCCCGCGAGCGCTGGCAGAATCGCTGCCACATAGAAAACGTTCCAGAAAAAATGATAATCATCTTTCGCGTGAGCAAAGATCCCCGGCACGCTGAGGCGGAGAGTCCAATAACCGTAGAAAGCAAAGATCACAAAGAAAAAGCAATACGCTGCAAATGTCCTGTTGAAAAAAAAGAACCTGAAGGCGCGCCATGGCCGCAGCGGCGCTTGATAGATATTGGCGATGTCGGTTTCCGAAAAGATCGTATACAGATACTTGGGCGGCGGAATCGTATAGAGAAGAGGAACGAGATGAGCCAGAGTAAGAAGGGCGAGGGGGAAGTGCATATCGAGTGGCTGAAGCCCTTCCTTAACTTTGGGCTCCTTCAGGGTGAATATCAGCGAAAGTGACGCAAGGCCATACCCAATGAGCAGCACAGTCATGAAACCGCGGACCGGCGTCTTGAATGAACGGCGAAAGGCGTTCTTGACCCTGCGAATCTGGAGATACAGAAATAGATTCATGCCACCGTCGGTGCTGTAAGCTTCATGAAAATTTCTTCAAGGCTGTGAGCATGCATATCAGTCTGGGCGCGAAGCTCGGCCATCGTCCCCTCGAAGAGCTTCCTACCTGACTGCATGATGATAATGCGATCGCACAGGGACTCTGCCGTTTCGAGCAGGTGAGTGCTCACGAGCACACTGCGGTTGAGAGCCCGAAGATTTTGTATCTCCGTCTTGAAAGAATGCTGCCCCCTGGGATCGAGCCCAGTCATCGGCTCGTCGCAAAGAAAGATGGAAGCGCGGTGAATGAGCGCTGCCGCAATTGCGAGCTTCTGCTTCATCCCTTTCGAGAGCTCCACAACGAGCGAATCCTCTTTCTCCATCAGATCGTATCGCCGAAGCAACTCCTCACTTCTTGCGTCGAACTCGTCGACCGTGTCATAACACATGGCAATGAAGCGGAGTTGTTCCCGGACGGTAAGGAGATCGTAGTGGCCCGGAGTCTCAGGGATAAAGGCCAGCAGGCTTTTTGCCGCGAGGTCATCTGTGCGAAGATCATGACCGCCAATGGTGATCGTGCCTGCATCGGGCGTGAGAATCCCGCAGAGGCAACGCAGGGTGGTGGTCTTGCCGGCGCCGTTCGGGCCAACAAGCCCCAAGATTTCTCCGGGCTTTACCGTGAAGGAGATTGAATCGACGGCCTTGACACCGCCAAAGTACTTTGTGAGGGAGGAGACGGAGAGCATTGTTGTTTTGATTCTCCTGATGGATTATCTATGATTTCCAAAATTCTCTTCGTATGCAACTGCTGTTTTTTTCTCGGGCTCAATAAATTCTGTCGCATGCACGCTCCGTTCTACCCACTGGCTTGACGTTCCACCCAGAGGAACCCCATGAGCGGCCAGTCGCTATGGTTGATTCTCCAGCAACAAATCA
>JBGPAN010000373.1:0-4655 GCA_041480785.1 Bacteroidota bacterium
GCTCCGCGTCCGCGTTTTTCCAGAGCACCAGGAATTTCTCATACTGCGCGATTGCCTTTTCTTTCATTCCCTTCTTCTCATACAACTTCGCCAACTCATAGCGATGGAGGGGATCAATCAGCCTTCGCTCCCGGCTTGCTGGATCAAATGTCGTGATCCGTTCAAATTCCCGGATTGCGGCGTCAAGATCCCCCTTCTGGACATATGCTTTGGCCAATCCGTCTCGAGAAAATGTGAAATTTTGAGATAGCACTATTCCACCTGAGATCTCTTGAGACGGCATTTCAACCTGACTTGTCAGATGGCGAATCGCCTCATCGGTTTTCCCCTGCGCCAGCAACAGTTCGCCATAGACCTGAAACTGAAAGAACCCCAGCCAGGTTTTCAAGAAGCTGCTCAGTTTCGGCAGCGTAGAGAGGGCAACAGTGACCGCCGCCTCCGCTGGTTTGGTCTGACCTTCCTTCAAATAAAGCCGTGCCTGCGCGAGGCCACAAAACGCGTGAACGTAATCGGCCGAATACACCTGCTTAAACAGTGTATCCCAATCGGCAAGGGTCTTTCTTGCTCGCTCGAAATGTCCTTGATCTCCCAGAATGCGGGCGTTTATCCATAACGCGAATGCCTCCCACTCTGGATTTCTTGCTGCGCGAGCTACCTCAGCCGTTGTGGCGGTGCTGCGCAAGCACTGCGATATTCTTCCGGTCCAGTATTCGTACACCGCACGACAGAAAGGCACTTGAAACCTGGGAGCCTCATTCTGCCCCTGAGGAGGGACCTTGTTGATCCAAATGATGGCATCATCATACTCTTCTTTCAAAGCATAAACATAAGAGATCCCGATCGCGGAACCGAAATCAGGTCGGATGTCCAACGCTTCCTTAAACTTCGCAATCGCGTCATCAAGCCTCCCCATGAAATAGAACATCTCACCCATCGAATCGTACGGATTTGCATCTGCAGGATAGGCCGCTGCATATCGTTCGAAGGCTTCGAGGGCTTGCTGATACTCACCTCTTCGCGCATATGCGTATCCAAGTTGGTTCAGCGCTGCACCATATGAGGGATCCAGCGCCAACGCCTGCTTCAATCTGGCAACGGTGTCCTCGCTGGAATAGAACGAGAGCAAGAAGAACACGCCTTTTTCTTTTGGGAACTCGGCTTCGATTTGCTTCAGCAAACGGTACGCTTTGTCACGGTCTGGCTGAACCATCACGGCGTACTCGCGCTCTATGAACAGGGCTTCTTTTCGTGTTACCCTCTCACGAAGCCTATAAGCGCGTTCACAAGCCCTCTGCCGCAATTGCCGCTCGCCGAGACTACTGTACGTTGCTGCCAGCCAGTAATAGGCCCAGGCGAAGGTGGAATCGAGAGCGACGGCTCTTTCGAGAGATCGGCGTGCATCGACGTAATAAAAGTTCTCGTAATCCTGGACGCCTCTCAGATAGAGGTTATATGCCTGCAATGAAGATGTGGTAACTTCTGCGATCATCTTCTGTTCTGTTACGACTTTCGTTTCCGGGAGCCCAATTCCTGTGGCAATCTGCTTGCCCAGCTCGTCAATCTGCACTTTCAGGATGCTGCCAACACCCTCGCCCTTCGAGCCTGCGCTCTTCAGGAGCTGCTTGCTTTCAACATCCAGCACCTTTACGTCGGTCGCAAACATCTCCCCCATTTTGACGAAGCTTCCCGTAACCAGTGCTTTGACACTGTCCCGCCGGCACAACTCAAAGCCAAGATCTGTATCTATGACCTGAGCGTCCGCTTTCCCCATCTGCTTGAGCAGATCCCGCATCCGCTCCCACGTCGTGACTCTCAGAGCCGAGGATTGCTCGAGGCTGGTGATGAGAAGATTGGGAATGGCTGTGCGGAGATAATCGAATTGTGGATCGCCTGTCTGGTTTTCAAATGAAATCACTGCGACCGGGATGCGCTTTGTGCTAAAGAAAAGGCCATGAAGTGAACCCCACACGAGGAAGTAGAGCAGCACAAACACAATCACGGCCCCTGCGCTGATCGCAGATGGACGGAACCATTTCTTGCGCGAAAGGATTTCCAATGACTTTTTGGTTTCAGCGGCCCGGCTCTCGGAGGCTGCTTGAGGTACAAACTCTTGATACGATCTCACAACCTTCGATGTCTGCTTCTTTAGTCTGCGCAGATCGATCACCATCTCGTGAACAAACTGGTACCGGTCCTCCGGATCTTTCTCGAGTGCACGATTCAGGACATGCAAAAGCTCTGAAGAGATGTCTGGCAGGTATTTCTCTATCGGGGTCGGCTCCTCATTCACGATGGAATACACCATCGCCGCTTCATGCTCACCCCGGAACGGTAAGTGACCGGTCAGCATCTCAAAGAGCACCACGCCGAAAGAGAAGATGTCGCTCCGTGCATCAACCTCGCCTCCTTGTATTTGCTCCGGAGCCATGTATGCCAGTGTCCCGACCGTGCTCGAGGTCTTTGTGAGCTTGAGTGAGCCCTTCAGCTTGGCTAGCCCAAAATCCATAACCTTGATCTGGTTCTTCGAGTTGACCATAATGTTGTCGGTCTTGATGTCTCGATGAACTATTCCCTTGCTGTGCGCTTCCTGCAATGCGTCGCCAATCTGGATCGCGTAGTCAATGGCACTCTGTGTCTTCTGAATCGGCACCAGTTGCCTCAACGTCTTGCCGTCGACATACTCCATGACGATGAACTGCTGCAATTCATGCTCTGAGATGTCATAGATGGTGCAGACATTGGGGTGATTGAGGGCGGACGCCGCTTGCGCTTCCTGCAGCAACCGGGCGCGCTCGGGTTCGTGGGTCTCGAGATCCCTAGGGAGGAACTTGAGTGCAACGGTGCGTTTGAGCTTGGTGTCTTCAGCCTTGTACACCACGCCCATTCCGCCTTCACCTACTTTTTCTAGGATTTTGTAATGCGAAATCGTTTGTCCTATCATCGGGGGCCTCCATTGCAGCTCCCGCTAGAAAACAGCGGGGTCCTCGAGGTTGCAGCCACTCGCTTCGCTCGTGGGCAACTTCGCCCGCCCGACCGAACGGTCGTTCGGGCAGGGGACATTCCACCTTCACCAAGTGCCGTTCCGCTCACTGAGCGGAACGAGCATCCTCGTCCCGAACACAGTTCAGGAGGGGACTTCTCAAGAATCTTGTCCCGCTTTTCCCGCCACAACAACCATACAAATAAGGCGGGATCCCGTACAGCGGGACTGGGATTCCCCGCCAAAAACATGGCGGGCAGGCGCTCACAAGCCGGATTCCAGAGAGCGGAATAATAAGATATTGTTCGTCCGATCATTTCTCCAATCCAACTTTTTTTAGCACAGCGATGAATCTTGGTTCGTTGCGTAGATCATCAAAGGTAGGATCGAATTTGAGAGCCACGACCACATATCGTCGCTCGTTGTACAACCTTTCGATGTACATCAAGGCCGCGTGTTTGTCACCAAGAATGATATAGCACCACAGAATTTCATGTGGGTTTCCTGCGGTTCGCCTATCCCGTAAGCCGCGTTGAAGCCAAAAATGCGCAAAGCCTTTGAGTCCAGACGTCTTATAGACTCTCCTTGACTGTTCAATATCATTTGCGCTTTCACCGTTTGCAATCATACCCTGTGTCCATGCCTGGAACCCAGCATCGTTCATCCCTTTTTTCCAATAGGGCATGGCGACATAGAAGTATGTCCGAACAAAAGTAGGATCAAGCCGAATTACTTTTTGGAGCTCTTCAATCGCTCGATCATATTGACGGGCATAGTAAAATCCTAATCCATAGTCTGAAAGGATCGCCAGTGAAGTCGGATCGAGTTCCTTTGCGCGGCCGTATTCTGCAAAACCTTCTTGGAATTGGCCTCTCACAATGAGATACTCCGCAAACCAATGATGTGCAGTGGAGAAATTCGGATTCAACTCGATAGCTCTCCGGAATTCCTGTTCAGCAGTCACAAAATCGTATTCGTAGTATCCAAGTAATGCCGCTTTGGCTGAGTGAGCTTCTGCTAAATCATAATCATGTTCAAGTGCCTGTAGTGTCGCTTTCTTTGCTCTCTGCAAACATTCTTTCGGAGATAGGTGTAATGTGAATCCAACGAGGTAGGTCTCTGCAATCGCAGCATAAGCACGTGCATAATTTGGATCAAGCATGACTGCTTGCGTGAAATTTGCCAATGCGCTGTCTACTCCGTCGGATGTCCTTTTGTTCAGGTAGAAGCGGCCTTTCGCATACAGTTGGTACGCTTCTGGATTTTCTGTGTACTTCTTCAGAAGCCGCTGTTTTTCCTCCCCGCTCAACTTCAACTGTAGTTTCTGAGTGATATCTCTAAGGATTTCAGGCTGCAAATTGGCAACCCCAGCTAACGATTCACTATATCTATGACCCCAGATCTGATTTCCCGTCTTTGTTTCTACAAGCTCGACAGTCAATGAGAGTTGATCCTTGCGAAGGCTCATCCTTTCGATTACAACTGCATCGACACCGAGTTCCTGTCCCACTTGTTCTGGACCCACATCTCTGCCTTTGTAGCGAACAACCGCACTGTAAGATTTTACCTTGATCATTGGCAGCGGTGACAGGCCACTGATAATACTTTCTGTTAAGTCATCACTAAGATGCTCTATTGATGTGTCTGCCTTCGCAATCGAGCATGGCATAACAGC
>JBGPAN010000374.1:0-4649 GCA_041480785.1 Bacteroidota bacterium
CCAACCGCGCAATTCCTCACCAGCCAGCGTGACATTGCCTGTGATTCCTTTACGATTCTCTGTCATTCGCTTGCCGTAGTTGATCCTTCCAAGGTTCTCAACGAAAATGTCTAGTGTGGAGTTGGGATCCGTGACAGCGATCTCGATGGAGTCCTGTCCGACTCGCCGATCGAGGATCGCCACGCGGGCATTGTTAACGAAAACCAGCGCATAATCTCTGAGGCCATTGATTTTTAGGAGACCCTTTGCCGATTTCTTCACCACAGTCCGATAGAGAATGTAGCCATATCCCTGATTCAAATCCTCCATCGACAAGAGTGCATCGGAAATTGTCGGCTTGCCAAGAAGCGAATAGAGGTTTGTTGCTTCAGAAAGCTTGAAGCTCGGAACAGCGATGATTTTGTTGACGGGGGGAACATCTGGCACCGTCACCCCCGAACCGAGATGCTTTGCAATAACCTCCCGCATTGCCATGTATTTTGGAGTCGGTCGGCCGGCTTCGTCAAGAGGCGCATCGTAGTCATAGGTGCTTGGCTGAGGGAGAATCGGATGCTCCTTGTTGTAGTTTGCCCCGTTCATGAAGCCGAATGTTGTCCCTCCATGAAACATATAGAGACTTACAGACGCGCCCTCCATCAGCAACGTGTCGTACTTTCCGAGAAAACTCTGAACAGGGACGACGCTGTGCTTTTCTCCCCAGCTATCAAGCCAACCTGGATAGAACTCAGGGATGAAGTATGGTCCCTTCCCGCTGTTATACTTGTTCACCGTGTCTCGAAGGGACTTCGGGTTTTCCTCTCCATTGATGGCAGGCAGCACACCGGGCAGGTAACCGGCTTTGCATTGGTAGGGTCCATCCGCCGTGAACAACGGTACGTCGAACCCGGCAGCCACAATCATATCACGCGTCTTTCCCATGTACTCTTTGTCGTTGCCATAAGAGCCATACTCATTTTCCACCTGAACCATGAGAATAGGGCCACCCTTTGAAATCTGCAACGGGGCAATCTCACGACCGAGCGCTTTGAGGTATCGATCACACGCCTTCAGAAACCGGGGATCTTTGCTCCTCACAAGAAGATCTTTTTCTTTCAGAAGCCACCAGGGGTATCCGCCAAACTCCCACTCGGCACATGCATAAGGCCCCGGACGGACGATCACCCATAGACCTTCTTCCTTGGCCATCCGAATGAAGCTGGCGATGTCATGGTTTTCCGTCGAGAAGTCGAATTCTCCAGGCGATGGTTCGTGAAAGTTCCAGAACACGTAGGTCGCAATGGTGTTCAATCCGATCGCCTTCGCCATCTGAAGCCGGTGACGCCAATATTCGCGCGGGATCCGTGCAAAATGCATTTCACCGGCGATGATTTCGAATGGTTTCCCGTCCAGAAGAAAATCTTTTTCTCCGAGTGCAAATGTGTGCTTCGAGACTTGAGCAGAGAGATCACACTGGCAAAGCATGAGACAAAGAAGAGCGATGTTCAAACATTTCATAACTCGACCCACTTCGTTTATTGAACAACAAATGTGACCGAAGCTCTTGCCTTGGCCTTGAATTCAATGTAACCGTTCTTGAACTGAATGTTCGTCACTCCGTTTGCCGTCGACTTCACCTTCCTCCCATCGAATGGATCCAGCATCTTCACTTTTGCTCCTCTCTCTGCCATGACAGTCACAGTTTTCGTTCGTCCCTCCTCCCGGACAGCGGAGACAACAAGAGCTCCCTCCGCGCGGAGTTTTGCGAACGAAGCTGCTCGCCAACCCGCTGGGACTGCTGGAAAAACTCTCAGGACTCCATTGTGACTTTGAATCAACATCTCCTGGATGCCTTGCGCACATGCGAAGTTGCCTTCGAGCGTGAACGGCCTGTAGGTAAACTTCGATTTTCCGCTTTTTGACTGGTCGCCATTGACATGAAAGCTATTAGTCAGGCAGAAGCATGTGGCGAATGTCCGGAGCGCTTCTGCAGCTTTGTCACCATTGCGTGCCCGAGCCCACATGCTCCCAAGCCACGCGTACGAATATCCACACCACCAATCCGGTCCAAGCCGTTCCAAATCGGCAAGCGAAGCAGAGATTAGCTGTCGATCTTGTTCACCACGATCCCAATCAAGCAATCCGAGGGGATGAATCGACATGAGATGAGAGAAATGGCGGTGGGACTCTTTCAATTCATATCCCGGTGCAACGAGAAGTTTCCCGTTCTCGCCCAAAGCGAGTTCGGGCCACTCTTGCCGAATTGCGCTCCAGCGGATGGCATCTTCCTTCTTTCCCAATTCCATCGCGAGCTCTTCAGCAGCACCAAAGAGCCATCGGACGAGTGACAAATCGAAGTTCGTCATCTCCTTGAACCAGGCATCAACCCGATTGTCGTTGATCTCCGGAGACGAGCTGAGCGGGAGTCTTCTTCTTCCAAGGCTGTCGCGAACCGACAGCTGATCCAGGTGCAACGCCACGGCCCGAATCCAAGGGTAAGCCCTCTCTCTCAAGAACGTCTTGTCCATGCTGTAGCGCCAGTGGAGATAGAAGTGCTGCGCGAGCCATGCGGAGACAGTAGGAGAGAGTGAGTATTGGATCCATCCACCCATTGGTTCTCCCGTGAGGGTGGAGACTCCCGGGAAACCGAGGCCTTCCGTGCCGAAGTACGCTCGTGTATATTTCTCAGCGACAGGCTTGCACCACCAAAGCCAATCGAGAAACGCAAGCCCTTCTTCAAGGTGATTGCCGCTGTAACAGGGCCAATAACTGAGCTCCGTATTGAGATCGTGGTGGAAGTCTCCCTTCCATGGAGGCAGTCGACTATTGTCCGCAGTCCAGACCGCCTGAAGTGTTATCGGAGGAGCGCCCCTGCGTGAGGCACTCCCGAGCTTGTACATTTCAAGATACCATTGCTTCTCGAGAATTGAGTCCGGCAGTGCTATCGAAGATTGTTGCCAGAATTGTTGCCACCACTGTCTGTGTTTCCCTAAGACTTCGTCGAAGGAGAATACTTTTAGCGCTGTCGGATTCTTTGTCTTCTTATTCTCCAGATGGTATGGGCTGCTGGGTACAATAGACCAGAATCCGACCAAAGTCTTGCTTGCATCGTAGCGGTAAATCAATTCTACGTTGTAGGAAAACCCATTCCAGCACTCTTGATGATACCGTGTCCGATGGACACCACCGTTTCCTTCGCTCTCCTCTATTACCGGCGCGGCGTATCCGAGTCTGCGAAGGTCATTTCCTGCGGGACCGCTGTTTCCCTGATCTCTGGCGGTGTCAGGCAATGCATACGGAGGGGGAACAAGCTTTGGTTTGATCCTGGAGCTGAGTCCTTTGATCCTGAACCAACCAAACGGATAGGTCGCATGGACAAAGCTCTCCATCCTAACTCCGTTCTTCCAGGCAACCGTGCAAACAGCATCCTCAAGATCTAGCTCAACCTTGTCAACGTCATTGACTCCGGGGATAGGAAGCTCGAGCGCTGCCCCAGGAAGCTTGGTGGGAGCAGCGTCTCGGTCATACGGCACATCTCCCATTTCCTGGGCGCGCTGATAGTCGCCGTGCAGTGCGCGCTCGACGACCCAGGAGTACCGGAATTCCGGGCGATCGAATTCCTTAATCCCGCGCAAGTCCCAAAGATCCGCTCGGTCAAGGGACATTCGAAGAACACTATCTCGCTGCCAGATCAACGCGCCGATCAATCCATTGCCCAGGGGAATTCCTTCGTCCCAACTTCGTGCCAGCTTGGCGGACCGAAGAGAGTGATATTTCCCGATTGATATGTGACGAACTGAGAACCGCGGCCCTTGTCCTAAAACCATCGCTGGAAGAAGGGCCAACAGCCAGATCGACTTTTGGGT
Source organism: Bacteroidota bacterium (assembly GCA_041480785.1). Classification (GTDB taxonomy): domain Bacteria; phylum Bacteroidota; class Ignavibacteria; order UBA10030; family UBA10030; genus UBA9647. The sequence continues at coordinate 3,843 of JBGPAN010000374.1, forward strand.
CCGTGAGGACATCATGAATCTCCAGTGAGATTATTCAACCACAATTTCATCCACAAATAACCACGCCTTGTCTCCCTTTCCCGCGTGCCAATCGGGACGGATGCCCACATTCTTAGCATACACATGAATATACCGAGCCTTGACGTTCGTGAGCGTTTGCGACAATTCTTTGATCGACGTGTCCCTGTGACCACCGGGAATCGGTATTTCGAATTTGGCGACGTTTGTGAAATTCTCTCCATCGATCGAGACAGAGAATTCAATCGACGCGGGAAAAAATATCCATGAACCCGTTCTCTCAAGAAAACCGGCAGCGATTCGCTTCACCGGCATTGGCTTCCCTAGATCGACCGTCGCATCAAGATCGGATTGATGGAACCCCTGCCAGTTACCGTCAGCGAAGGCCAACGAACCACGCAATCCATTCACCAATCCGTATTCTCCCCCTCCGGTGTATTTCTCATAAGGAAACTTCAGCGCAACAGGTTTGAAAGATGCTTTGTGGATGAAGATCTTTTGCCTTGAGACTTTGCCGAGGAGCACACCTTTGAAGAATGCTCCCGCCTTTACGTTCGTCGTCTTCGCAATCGCGATGGGCGCTCTATAGAGATGAGACGCCATCGTGGGATCCGATCCATCCACCGTGTACCGGAGCGAAGGATAGTTCATTTCGCTCGCAAGTGTGAGCTTGATTTGTTTCTTTAACGAGTCGACGCTTGGCGATATCGTCACAAGGTAAGCACTCTTCGCGTAGGTATATCCCGAAGCTTTGTAGCGTTTCATCTGACGTTCAAGACGACCTGAGAA